>CBDTXZ010000159.1:0-6974 GCA_965364515.1 uncultured bacterium | reverse complement strand
CCCCACAGGGCTACTGGAACGCCTACCTGAACGAATGGGTCGAACTGGCTGCACCAACAATCGAATCGGCCGCCCCACAGGGCTACTGGAACGCCTACCTCAACGAATGGGTGGAGCTCGGTGCGGTCGAGTCGGCTGCTTCCCCGGCGAAAGGAACAGATGACTGAACGAGTGGGTCACCTTCGAACCACACCGGTGGTCGAGTACCACGACCCGCCGTGCAGTGTCCCGAGAGATCCCCGCCGGTCCGACCCGTCCCAGGACGGGTCGGACCGGAGTCGTTGTCGAGTCGATGAGATGTGGGATCCAACCCGATCCATCGGATGACGAGGGCCCCGACGGATCCGCAGCCATTGGCGCTACGGTTCGGCAAGTCGAGAGAAAGACGCTCATGCCGAGACCTCGCGCGATGAGAGCACCCGCCCGCTGGTCTGACCGGCTGACGGACGCTCCCCGACAGTGCACCGAGAGGGCCGGTTTCGCCATGTACGGCTGGTCGGCGGGCATCCCGAGCGATGGGATCGGAGTCGAGTTCGCCCTCGCGGAACCCCGGCTCGCCGTGCCGGCCGAACGTGTGGCGCGGACACGTGTCGAATCGGCGTCGCTCCAGATCGGCCGACGCATGATCGTCGAGAACTGACCAATGCGACTTCATCATGCCCAGGTCGCCATTCCCCCTGGAGGCGAAGATGACGCCCGGGCGTTCTGGGTAGACCTCATCGGGTTCGAGGAAATCCCCAAGCCGGAGGCGCTCGAGTCTCGGGGCGGGCTCTGGATCCGGCAAGGCGACGCCGAGATCCATCTCGGCATCGAGGAGCCATTCGCTCCCGCCCGCAAGGCGCACCCGGGTCTCGTCGCCGAAGACCTCGATGAACTGGAGCGCCGACTCCGTGTTGCCGGTTACGAGATCAGACCAGACGCTCCCATCTACGGGATGCGCCGCTTCCACGTGTCAGACCCCTTCGGGAACCGGATCGAGTTCCTGGGTTGAGTCTCCGACTCCGCCACGCCGACTTCGCGGTGTCTCGCCGACCGGCACCGAGTGGAGGATCCATAGACAGCGAAGAAGGCGAACACCGGCGACCATCACCCCCTCCACCACGGGTACACACGATTGGTGACGTCGGCGCCGGCCATTCCGGCATGGAGTGTGGCGAGGACACGGATCGCTCGGGGTCGGCAGGTGCCTTGCTGGGCGAACGATCGTTCGTTAGTCTCTCATCATGACCACCACCAAGAGCGGACCGGAACGTTTCCAGGCGATCCTCGACGAAGACGGAAAGATCGAACCGAAGGACTGGATGCCGGACGGATACCGCAAGACGCTGATCCGTCAGATCGCCCAGCACGCCCATTCCGAGGTGATCGGTATGCAGCCCGAGGGCAATTGGATCGCACGAGCTCCCAGCCTCCACCGCAAGGCGATCCTGATGGCCAAGGTCCAGGACGAGGCCGGACACGGCCTGTACCTCTACTCCGCCGCCGAGACTCTCGGCGTCAGTCGCGACGAGCTCGTGGATCTCCTTCACCGCGGGAAACACAAGTATTCCTCGATCTTCAACTATCCCACGCTCAGCTGGGCCGACATCGGTGCAATCGGCTGGCTGGTCGACGGGGCGGCGATCACCAACCAGGTCATGCTCACCCGCTGCTCATTCGGGCCGTACTCGCGTGCGATGGTCCGAATCTGCAAAGAGGAATCATTCCACCAGCGCCAGGGCTACGAGATCCTGCTCAGGCTGGTCAACGGCACCGACGAACAGAGGGCGATGGCCCAGGACTCCCTCGACCGGTGGTGGTGGCCGGCGCTCATGATGTTCGGGCCCCACGATGCCGACTCCACACATTCGGAGCAATCGACCGCCTGGAAGATCAAACGCATGTCGAACGACGCCCTCCGCCAGCAATTCGTGGACATGACCGTTCCCCAGGCCCGCTATCTCGGACTCGAGATTCCAGACCCGGATCTGACCTGGAACGAGGAGACCGGCCACTGGGACTTCGGCCCGATCGACTGGGACGAGTTCTGGCGGGTCGTCAAGGGTGACGGCCCCATGAACCGCGAGCGTCTCGAGCACAAACGCAAGGCCTGGGACGAGGGGGCCTGGGTGAGAGAGGCCGCCGAGGCATACGCCGCAAAGCACGCCGACCAGCCGAGGAGGGTCGCCTGATGGTCTACGAGGGACACGGAGCACACGAAGAAGGGTCCGAGCCCACCGGGACAGGTCGGTCGGGTTGGCCACTGTGGGAGGTCTTCATCCGTCAACGACGCGGTCTGTCACACACCCACGCAGGGAGCATCCACGCCCCCGACGCCGAGACCGCCCTCCAGAACGCCCGAGACGTGTACACGAGACGGTCCGAGGGTGTCTCGCTCTGGGTCGTGCCCAGCTCGGCGATCACGGCATCCGATCCCGACGCCGCCGAGGAGTTCTTCGACCCGGCCGCCGACAAGCCGTATCGACACCCCACCTTCTACACGATCCCAGAAGAAGTGGGGCACATGTGAAACGCGAGGCGAGTTCCCCGCACGAAGTCACTCTTTGCGCGTCCACAGTGCTGTCGGCTGTCAGCTGTCAGCTATCGGCCTTTGGGACCGGCCCGAGAGCTGATCGCTGATGACTGACAGCACACTGACCCAACATGGCGCCAACCCGACAACCGCCTTGTTTGCGTACGTGCTCCGGCATGCCGACGACTGTCTGATTCTGTCGCAGCGACTCGGGGAGTTGATCTCGTGGGCTCCCGAACTCGAAGAGGACATCGCGCTGGCGAACATCGCTCTCGACATCCTCGGCACCGCCCGCAACCTCCTGCAACATGCTGGCGCCACGGAAGGGGTGGGCCGCACCGAGGACGATCTCGCCTTCGGGCGGTCCGAGCGCGAATTCACCAACCTGCTGCTGGTCGAGACCGAGAACGGCGACTTCGGCAAGTCGATGGCGCGTCAGTACCTCTTCGACGCCTATCAGGACCTGTTGTGGAATCAGCTCGTCGAGTCCACCGACGAGAGGCTCGCCGGTGTCGCCGCCAAAGCACGCAAGGAATCCGCCTACCACCTGCGCCACTCGCGGAGCTGGGTCGTGCGCCTCGGCGACGGAACCGAGGAGTCACACCGGCGGATTCAGGATGGCTTCGACTCGGTGTGGCGCTTCACCGGCGAGATGTTCATCGACGACGACGTCGACCGGGTCGCTGCCGAACAGGGGTACGGCATCCTCCCCTCGTCGCTCGAGGCAGACTGGAGTGCAGCGGTCGAGGCGACACTGACGGAAGCCACGCTGGCGCTCCCAGATGAAACGTCGGTCCGCACCGGAGGCCGCAACGGCCTGCACTCCGAGACGATGGGGCCGCTCCTCGCCGAGATGCAGCACATGTACCGGTCCTTCCCGGGAGCATCGTGGTGAGCACCGCCTGGGATGTGGCTGCAGCGGTACCGGACCCGGAGATCCCCGTCCTCGACATCGCCGAGATGGGCATCCTGCGGTCGGTCGCCGTCGACGATGCCGGCCACGTCGTCGTGACGATCACACCGACGTATTCGGGCTGTCCGGCGATGCGGGCCATCGAGGAGTCCATACTCGACGATCTGGGACGCGCAGGATTCACCGACGCCGAAGTCCGCACCGAGCTCTCGCCCGCGTGGACGACCGACTGGATGACCGAAGAGGCCAGACACAAGCTCGAAGAGCACGGGATAGCGCCACCTTCTCGCACCGATGGGCCGCCCGAGGTGCGATGCCCCCAGTGCTCTTCGACCCGGACCGACATCATCTCGCCCTTCGGCTCGACCGCGTGCAAGGCCCTGATGGTGTGTTCGGAGTGTGGCGAACCGTTCCACCACTTCAAACCACTCTGACCACAGGAACCATGACGACGACTCCCGCTCCCCCGTCTTTCCACCGCCTCGAGGTCCGCGAGGTCGAACCGCTGACCGACGACTCGGTCGCCGTGACGTTCGAGATCCCAGACGACCTCCGTGATTCGTTCCTCTTCAGCCCGGGCCAGCATGTCACCGTCCGGGCCGAGATCGACGGACACGATGTCCGGCGGAGCTATTCGATCTCCTGCCCACCGGGAGAGGGCCGGGTTCGTGTCGGGATCAAGCGGGTCCCGACCGGCCTGTTCTCCACGTACGCCACGACCTCGCTGGCACCAGGAGACACCCTCGAGGTGATGCCACCCGTCGGCGAGTTCGTGTTGCCCCACGAGCTGACCGACAAGCACCTGGCGGCGATCGTCGCAGGATCGGGCATCACTCCGGTGTTGTCGATGATCGACACGGCACTGAGCTCGGAGCCGACGTGCCGCTTCACCCTCATCTACGGGAATCGAACATCGATGTCGGTGATGTTCCTCGAGGACCTCGAGAACCTGAAGGACCGGTTTCGGGACCGGTTCCATCTGATGCACATCCTCAGCCGAGAGCCGCAGCCGGTCGACCTGTTCACAGGTCGCATCGATGAGGAGAAGCTGGAGACCATCTTCTCGGCGTTGGTGGATCCTGAAGACGTCGACGAATGGTTTCTGTGCGGTCCCTATGGCCTGATCGAGACGGCCAAGGCGGCGCTCGGCGCCCACGGGGTTGCGGACACGACGGTTCACGACGAGTTGTTCTTCGCCGGCGACACCCCGCCAGTTCCGGTCGTCTCGGAGGACGAGGCCCAGGAAGGCTCGGTCCACGTCGGATTCACGCTCGATGGACGCAGATCGACGGTGGGGATGGAACCCGACCAGACGATCCTCGAGGCTGCGATGCGGGTCCGACGGGGGCTTCCGTTTTCGTGCAAGGGCGGCATGTGCGCAACCTGCAAAGCCCATCTCGTCGACGGCGAGGTCGAGATGGACAAGAACTACGCGCTCGTCGCCGAGGAGGTCGACGCCGGATACATCCTGACCTGCCAGTCGCATCCCAGGAGCGACACCGTGGAAGTCGACTTCGACGTCTGATGACCACCACCCGCAACACTCGAGAAGACGTCATTGCAGCTGCGGGAAGGCTGTTCGCCGCCCGCGGCTACCACGGCACATCGATGCGAGACCTCGGGCGCGAGCTCGGGCTCCACGGATCGTCGCTCTACAGCCACGTCACATCCAAGGAGGATCTGCTGGTCGCAGTCGTCGAGCGCGGTTCCCAGCGTTTCGAGGCATCTGCGCAGGCCGCCCTGGCTTCGTCGGAACTGCCCCTCGAGAGGCTCCGGGCGCTGATGTCAGGCCATATCGACGTCGTTCTCGACCACGCCAACGAGACCAAGACCTTCCTGGACGAGGCCAAGTCGCTGGATCCGGATCGGCGAGCGCTGATCATCGGGGCACGAGATCGCTACGAGCAAACGTTTCGTGACGTGCTCACAGAGGGCTCGCAAGAGGGCACGTTCTCGCCCGATCTCGATCCGAAGACGACGGCGATCTTCGTCCTCTCGATCCTCAATGCCGTGGAACGATGGTTCGACTCCGGTGGTCGCCTCGACCGCGACGGCTTGAAGCAGGAGATAGGCGCCTTCGTGGAGAAATCTCTGATTTGATTCATCCGCTCTCGGGCGGGGCTCCGTAGAAGAGCCGTCGTACCCGAGAGAAGGAGTGAGAGATGCGACGCAAACTGATCGCCCTACTGGCCGGAGTCATGGCCATGAGCCTGGCCGCCATGCCGGCCACCGCCAACAACCACGACACCATCGTGAGCACCGTGGTCGAGAGCGAAGACTTTGACATTCTCGAAGCTGCGGTCGGCTACACCGGCCTCGGTGGAGCCCTGACCGGAGTGACCGTCTTCGCGCCGACCGACAAGGCATTCGTGAAGCTCGCCGAAGATCTCGGAGCAACCGACCTCAGCGAAGCAGCCGTGATCGACTTCCTCGTCGCCTTGGACACGGCGATGCCCGGAACGATCGCAGCCGTGCTCACCTATCACGTGGTCGCCGACCCTGAGCTGCTGTCCGGCGAGGTCGTTTCAGATGGCGAAGTAGAGGCCCTCGGCGGCACCTTCGAAGTCTTCGCTCCCGGCCAAGCCGTGCGATCGATCCAGCTGGTCGACAACGACCCGGATGCACGCAATCCCAAGTTCGTCAAGGGAGGGCTCGACATCGAGGTCGCCGATGGCGTCATCCACGTGATCGACCGAGTCCTCCGTCCGATCGATCTGTGAACGGAAGCTCTGCGCTCTGCGCGATGAGCAACAACAGGGGCCGGTGCTTTCGAGCACCGGCCCATCATCATTCAGATGTCGAAGGCGGTCTCAGCCACCGGGCGTGATCTTGGGCACCAGGATGCCGGGCTCGTATTCGTGTCTCGGATACTGATCGATAGCCATGTCGGGGTGATCGGCCCGGCCGCAGATCACACAGGCCTCGCGGCCTCCTCCCCCGGCCTCGGAGATGACCGTGCCGAATGCGTGCAACAACTGACCGACGAACTGGACCTCGTCGGCATCGAAGCTGGTGCCGGTTTCGTTCTCGATGGCGCGGCGGAGTCGCAGCGTCACCCGTTCCAGGATTTCTTTGTCGTTGTCCACAGGCGCAAACCTACCCGGATTCAATCGGGAAAGCCGCCATCTGACGGTCGGTTGCGGAGAAACCGTTCGATCTCCGCTGCGAGATCCTCGCCGGAGGCGGGAGCCTCCTGATCGACGACGGCTTCGAGCCGCTCGACCATCGTTGCGATGTCGGGGCGAGCGTCGGTGATGGCGTCGAGGTGAATCCGCTGGGCATCGGCTTCGGCTGCGAGCGGGCCGATCTCGAATGTCACGTCTAGATGTCGGCCGATTCGTTCGATCAGAGCTAGTGCAGCGGCATGAAAGTCGACCCCGACATAGTGCGGAACCCGGGCCCAGAAGCCCATCGCCGGAATACCAGCACGGGTCAACTCGACTTCGATCGCCCGCGACACGGCTGCAGGGACCCTGATCAATCCCTCAGGTCTTTCGTCGGCGGGGGGAATACGGCTCGGATCCGACGCCGTGGTCAGAATCGGGATCG
>CBDTXZ010000158.1:0-6976 GCA_965364515.1 uncultured bacterium | reverse complement strand
CAGCCGGACTCCTCACTGGATCCGAGGCGGGTCCGGCATGACGACGACCACCAAGCGTGCACCATCGAAGGCGATCACCTCGTTCGTCGTCGCCTCGCGATACATGCCGGTCTATCTGGCACTCATCCTCTTGGTGATCGTTGCGGCCATCTGGGCTCCGGCGACACTCGAAGGGCCGGCGCTGTCCGCCATCGCCCCGTTCGGCGCGCTGCTCGGGATCACAGCTCTCGGCCAGATGCTGGTCATCATGACTGGCGGAATCGATCTGAGCGTGCCAGGAACGCTCACGCTCGCGGCGCTCATCACCGTGGGGGTCAGTGATCAATCGAACGACCGGCTCGGCGTAGCGATCCTCACGGCCCTCGGAATCGCGGGGCTGATCGGACTCGTCAACGGTCTGCTCATCGGCGGCCTGAAGCTCAACGCGTTGATCGTCACGCTCGCGGTCGGCCAGATCGTCTCCGGCATCGTGGCGAGGTACGTCCGCACCTTCCCCGTCCAGAGTGCGGTGCCGGAGGCGCTGTCTGACTGGACCTCCACCCGGATCCTCGGAATCAGCCCGATCTTCTGGATCGGACTCGCAGTCACCGTGCTGTTGATCCTGGTTCTCCGCTACACGACAGTGGGACGACGCTTCAAGGTGGTCGGTGCCAATCCGATCGCATCGAGCGTCGTCGGCTTGCGGGTCACCCTCAATCAGATCCTGGTATATGTCGCGGCATCCGTCCTCTATGCGGTCGCGGGGATTGCGCTCGCTGCGCTGCTTCGCAATCCGGGTGTCAACATCGGGTCCCCGTATCTCCTCGGTCCGATTGCAGCGGTTGTCATCGGCGGCGCTTCGCTCACGGGTGGCCTGGCGAGCCCGATGTCGACGTTCGCCGCCGCGGTCTTCCTCACCGGTCTCAATCAGATGATGCGCGCGCTGGGGTTACCGACGTCGCTGCAATTCGTGGTGTTCGGCGCCGTCATCATCGGCGGGATGTTGATCTCCGGAGACCGGATCATCAAGGGCGTCGAGCGCGTCATGCGCGAGCGAAGACCCAGCACCCTCATCGATCGAGAACACACCGCTTAGAACGAGCACACCGGGCATTTCGCCCAAGGGAGGAAAAGCATGAAACGAACCAGACTCATCGGCATCATCGCCATCCTGGCGATGATCCTCGCCGCCTGTGGCGGCGACGAAGCCGAGACGACCACTACCACTGCGGCCGACGAACCCGCCACGACGGCGGCGCCCGACGAGCCGGTCACCACCACGACCGAAGGCGAAGTCACCGAGACCACGGCTGAAACGTCGGACGACGGTCCGCTCGCCGAATACGGCGAGAGCACCGACGCCGACCCAGCACTCGTCGAGCGTGCGCTCGGCCCCGTCGGTGACGTGCCAGACATCGTCCTGGCCTCGATTGCCCGTGCAAATCAAGACCTCGACCAGGCGACCATCGACAAGGCAATGGAATGCTGGAGCAACCAGGAGTGTGACACCGGCAGCGGCGGCGACCTCGTGATGGGCTACGCCGACGGTGGCGGTGACACCGTCAACGTCTGGCGCGGCGTGAGCCACATGGAGGCCATCCTCCAGGCGCTCACGTATCCCGAAATCGGCACGATCGTGTCGACGGCCGCCAACTTCAATGCAGACCCGGCGGTCCACGTCAATGACGTTCGATTCCTGATCCAACGCGGTGCGGACTTCATCGTCGGCTACCCCGACGTCGGTATCGCGCTCGCTCCTGCCGTTCTCGAGGCCGAAGCTGCAGGGACTCCCTACATCTCCTTCTCGGCGGGTTATGTCGGTCTTCCCGGACAGGACGGTGCTCTCATCCCAGGCGAGGACTACACCGCTGTGGTCGGAGAGGACCTCTGCGCTCTCGGTGAGAGCTTCGCTGAGGTGCTCAATGCCGCGGTCGGCGGTGGAGAGGTCGCACTCTTGGGCGGAACTCCCGGCAACGCGCTCACACTCGGTTGGCAGCAATGCATCGTGCCTGCGCTGGAGGGCACCGTGGTGAATCCTCCAGCCGATGAGAACTCGACGGCTGGTGACACCTTCTGGGTCAACAACTTCGCACTCGACACGGCTCGCGGTCTGCTCACGACCAACCCCGACATCGCAGGGTGGGCATATGAGTACTCCGACGGTCTGTACACGGCGCTCCAGGCGTACGACGAGTTGGGCATCCCGGTCGAGAACCTCGCCGTCGCCCTCCGCACCGACGAACAGACCCTGTTCTGCGACTGGGCCGAGCGCGGCGAGCCCACCTACAACATCTGGTACTCGGCCGGAGGCAACTTCCAGTCTCGCACCGCCGTGACGGTCGCCATGCTCACGTTGGCCGGCTACGACGTCGGCGGCGAGGTGACCGTGCCTCACGTGATGCGCCAGGTGACCGAGGACGATTGCAACCCAGATCGCGTCAACGAGGTCGTCTCGGGCACGGCTCTGGTACCAGACGACGTCCTCGCTCTGATGTTCGGCGGATGAGCGAACGCAATCCCGAGGAAGGGTCGAGTACCCACGAGGTCGTCCTCGAGCTGACGGGCGTGTCCCGTCAGTTCGGGGCCGTCCGCGCACTGTCGGACGTCAGTTTCGACTGTCGGGCGGGCGAGATCCACGCGCTCGTCGGGGAGAACGGCTCGGGGAAGTCGACCCTCCTCGGGATTGCATCCGGGTTCGTCGAACCCGATCGCGGAACCATTCGCATCGGGGGCGAGCCCCTTCGGACGGATTCCCCGGCGCAAGCCCGAAGGCTCGGGCTCGCCATGGCCTATCAAGACGGGTCCTCGGTCCAGGCCGAACCGGTGAAGAACAACCTCTACTTCGCGGCGCCACCCGAGGACCGACCCCCGTACTGGCGCCGCAAGAAGTGGGCGCGCAAGCTGCTCGCCGACTTCGACCTCGATCTCGAGCTCTTCCCTGACGCCCCGACGGGCTACCTCACCATGGCCGAACGCCAGCTCTTCGAGGTCGCCAAGGCGCTGGTCACCAACCCCAAGGTCCTGCTACTCGATGAGCCGACGACGGCACTTGGCCCAGACGAGGTGGCAGCGCTTCACCGCACGATTCTCGCCTGTCGCGATCGCGGAGTCGGTGTCGTCTATGTCTCCCACCGCCTACCGGAGGTCCTCGAAGTGGTGGACCGGATCACCGTTCTCCGAGACGGTGAACATCAGGGCACCTTCGAGGCGAGCGAAACGACCGAGTCCGAGCTCGTCGACCGAATCGTCGGTCGATCCTTCGAGGCGGCCTTCCCCCCGCCTGCACCCACCACCGTCGAGCCACGCGAGGTGCTCGTCGTCGAGGGATTGCAGGGTCAGGCATTCGGGCCTGTCAGCTTCACATTGGAGAGCGGCGAGATCGTCGGCATCGCCGGCGCAGAAGGAAACGGCCAGGATCTGCTCTTCGATTGCCTCGCCGGCCGGACGCCTCCTCGGGCAGGCCGTGTCGTCTGCGAGGGCAAAGAGCTGACGCTGATCTCGACGACGGAAGCCGTGTCGTCTGGGGTGATGCTCCTCCCGGGCGACCGCAAGAACGCCGCACTGATGGGCGTGCTGGGAGTCAAGACCAATGCAACGATTCAATCGCTTCGCAAGTTCTCGACCTTCGGATTCCTGAGGCTCGGAAGCGAGCGCAAGGCGGTCGACTCGCTCGTCGAGCAACTCGAGATCAGGACGCCATCGCTCGATCAGCCGGTCGAGTTCCTGTCCGGCGGCAACCAGCAGAAGGTGTCTGTTGCCCGATCGTTCTTGCGCGAGCCGTCGGTGATCCTCGCCTTCGAGCCGACGCAGGGCGTCGATGTCGGATCGCGTTTCGACATCTACAAAGCACTGCGGACCAGGTCCGATGCCGGCGCGGCCCTTCTCGTCAAGTCGAGTGACCCGATCGAACTGGCCGGGTTCTGCGACCGCGTTCTCGTGATGTCCCGCGGGACGATCGTCGAGGAGATCCCCGGCGACGAGCTCGACGAGGTCCGCATCGTCGAGGCCATCGTTCGGGGCCCGGGCATGTCCAAAGCCGCTCGGTCGCCGCTCGGTGTCGCCATGCCGAAGGCGGTGGGTTCCGATGAACTCGCTGCGGCGGGAGAGTCTTCATGACGACCGAACCGATCGTCACCACCAGAGTCGATGCGGGCCGTCAACTGGTACGCAAGGTCCTGCGCAACGCCAGAGACAAGAACAAATGGCGCAAGGTCATCAAGTTCCGTCTGTGGATGCCGGTCGCCCTCCAGATGGTCCTGATCGGGGCTCTGCTCTGGTACACCACCGGGCGATTCGAGGGGTTCCTCAACGAGGCCAACATCTTCAACATCCTGATCCTGGCGATGCCACTGGCGATCGCAGCGATCGCCCAGACCCATTCGATTCTCGTGGGGTATCTCGACCTCTCGGTTGGAGCGATGATCAGCTTCGGGGTCGTGGCCGCTTCGTTCCTGATCGGGAGAGAGGCCACCACTGGTGAGATCCTCATCGGCGTGGCCGCCATCCTCGGTGCCGGATTGGTGCTCGGACTCGTCAACGCCGGCCTCATCAGGGGCGTCAAGATCCCGTCGATCATCGCCACACTGGCGACGCTGAGCATCCTGGACGGTATCTCGTTGACGATGCGTCCGACGGCTCAGGGGATCATCAGCGCCGATCTCGTCGCGATCCTCACCAAGCGAATCGGCCCGATCCCGATCGCCTTCATCGTGATCGTCGTTGGCGCAGCACTCCTGGATCTCTGGCTCCACTCCACCGGGTCCGGGCTCCAGGTCCGGGCGGTCGGCTTCGACGAGCGGTCGGCCAAACGGGGTGGCATCCACACGAACTGGCTCAGGGTCAGAGCGCTGCTGATCACGAGCATCCTCGCCGCGGTGGCCTCTTTCTTCGTGATGGCCCGCTCGCCGATCGGCAACGCCCAGATCGGTGCCCCCTTCGCACTCAACAGCATCACCGCAGCAGTGCTCGGCGGTGCTTCACTCGCAGGAGGGAGGGCGACCTTCGTCGGGAGCGCGGTGGGCGCAGTCCTTCTCGCCCTGATCATCACCGTGCTGCCGTACCTGGGGTTGTCCTCCGAGGACGGCCTGGTCATCATCGGTGTGCTCGTGCTCGCCGGCATCGTCCTGTTCCAGGTCGGGGATCTCAAGGAACTGGTGAAGCGCAACTACAAGCGTGCGCGCCGGCTCGTGATCGGTAGCCGGCCGCCCAAGCCCGCGGAGATTCCAGTCCTCTATCCCACCGGTGTCGACTTCAAGGTGGTGTCGACCGGACGCAAGCTGATCAAGGGTGGGACCGTGCTCAGCATGGATCCAGATGTCGGGGATCTGGCCAACGCCGACGTCCTCGTCGAAGGCGACAAGATCCTCGAGATCGGCCACGGGATCGCTGCGGATGACGCCGAGATGATCGACGCCAGCGGCATGATCGTCATGCCGGGGTTCGTCGACTCCCATCGACACATCTGGGAGGGCATACTCCGCAACATCGGCACGGACACGCCGCTCGAGGGACGCACCAGCTACATGTCACACGTGCTGCACAAGCTCGCTCCCGCATTCCGCCCGGAAGACGCCTATGCAGGTGACCTGCTCTCGGCGCTCGGTGCGATCGATGCGGGCATCACCACGCTGCTCGACTGGTCGCACATCCAGGGCTCACCCGAGCACACCGATGCCGTCGTCAAGGCTCTGCAGGACTCCGGCCTCCGGGCCGTCTTTGCGTACGGCTTCCCCTGGTGGGGCAAGTGGGAGGAGCGGCAGCCGAGCTGGTTCGTCCGTGCAGCCAACGAGTACTTCACCTCCAAGGACCAGCTGCTGACGCTTGCACTGGCCGCCCCGGGACCGGAGTTCACCGATTTCGAAGTGACCAGGGACCATTGGAAACTCGCCAGGGAGGCGGGCGCCAGGCTCACCGCCCATGTCGGGGTGGGCTCGTACGGTCAGGATGGCAAGGTGCAGGAGTTCGGTGAAGCCGGTCTGCTCGGCCCGGACACGACCTACATCCACTGCACGACACTCAACGACACCGAGATCCAGATGATCGTGGACACAGGCGGCACCGTGTCGCTGGCAGTGCCGGTCGAGATGATGATGGGCCATGGCATGCCCCCAATCCAGAGGTTCCTCGATCGCGGTCTCCCGCCCAGCCTGTCGATCGATGTCGAGACCAACATGCCGAGCGACATGTTCACGCAGATGCGGTCGGTGCTCGCCCTGCAGCGAGCGAACGCCCGGAACGGAACGAGGCAGATCACCGCCCGGGACGTGCTGTCGTGGGCGACCTTCCACGGCGCCAAGGCGAACGGACTGGACTCGAAGACGGGAACACTGACGCCGGGCAAGCAGGCAGATCTCATCATGCTGCGCACCGACATGATCAACGTGACGCCGCTCAACGACCCGGCAACCGCCGTGGTCGCCGGGATGGACACGAGCAACGTCGACACCGTGATGATCGCCGGCCGGCTCATGAAACAGCACGGACGTCTGCTTCACGTCGACTGGCCGGCGGTGCGACGGATGGCGGAGGAGTCACGAGACCGAGTCATCGAGAAATCTGGGTTCAGGCTTCCGAAGATCTGACACCGCCGATCGTCGGCGTTCGCGGCTCGCCCTCAGCCGATAGGTTTGGAGACAAAGCCGATTGGCGGGATGCGGATGGTGACATGGCTCAAACGCCTCGGTGCAGCGCTCGGCGCGATCGCACTGCTCCTCTGCGTTTGGAGTGCGGCGGGCGCGATCATCTACGGCCCCGAGTACGTCCGGCGTGTCCTCGTCTCGAGAGAATCGAGTGTCGACGACTACTTGTACAACTTTCCTCTGAGCGAGTTGTCGGCATCCGAGACCCCCTTCGACTTCGAGGAGGCTCTCGACGAGGGGGCCGTGGGATCAGCGTTCGAACAGGCGCTCGGTGTGGGGGATCTCGATGTGTTTCTCTCCGATTCCGAGACCCAGGCCCTCATCGTGATCAGGGACGACACGATCCTCTACGAGCGATA
>CBDTXZ010000157.1:0-7018 GCA_965364515.1 uncultured bacterium | reverse complement strand
ATTCAGCCAGCCGGGCCAAATAGGTGGTGAGCCCGGGCCTGAGCTTGACCGCGCCGTCCGGGCGGCAGCTCTCGCACACGACGCCGCCGGCGCCGAAGCTGAAGCGGTCGAGCCCGGTGCTGCGTCCACATCCGGCGCAGACGTCGAGCGAAGGCGCCAGGCCTATCACGCCCGCCAACTGGAGAAGAAAGGCTGTCACGAGGTCGGGGTGGACCGGACCGGCGTCGAGCGTGGACAGCCCGGCCGACAGGAGTTCGAACAGGGCTACGGATGGCTCGTCTTCCTGGGCGACGGCATCGACGCCTTCGGCCATCGTCGAGGCTGCGGTGACCCGATCGAGTTCGCTTCGCATTCCTGCATGCGTGTTCCTGACCGACACCTGGTTGACGATGTCGAGATTCCGGCCTTCGTAGAGGACGAGGTCGACATCGGAGAAGGACTCGAGCCGACCCCCGATCCTGCTCTTGGTCTTTCGCACTCCCTTGGCGACGGTGCGGAGCTTGCCGTTGTGGGGGCTGATGAACACGACGATGCGATCTGCCTCACCGAAGGGATAGGAGCGGAGGACGATACCCCGGTCGTGACGCAGCATGCCGGTGAGGATACGCCCTGGAAGCGTTCCGCCTTGCGGTTTCCGCTGTGCGCCGGTCATCGATGACACCGCTCACGAAATGCCTTCGCATATCGCATGCCGCATGCCGCATGGCGGATAGCGCACGGCTAGCGCATGGCGCACTGCGGATATCAGACCACGCATCGGGTTCCGGTACACTTGCTTCTTCCCCTTCCAACCGGATCAATGACTGCATCCTTCGACACCATCGTCAACCTCTCAAAGCGGCGCGGCTTCGTCTTTCCCAGCTCCGAGATCTACGGCGGTCTCCGCTCTGCCTACGACTACGGGCCGCTCGGAGTGAATCTGCTCCGCAACGTCAAGGATCAGTGGTGGAAGTCGATGGTCCAGATGAGGCCAGACGTCGTCGGGATCGACTCGGCCATCATCCAGGCGAGAGAGGTGTGGCGGGCGTCCGGTCACGAAGAGGTCTTCACCGATCCGCTCGTCGAATGCTCGAACTGCAACAGCCGGCAGCGACTCGACAAGCTCTCGGACCCCGACGTCTGCCCGAACTGCGGTCTCCGGGGCACGTTCGGAGAGCCCAAGCAGTTCAACCTGATGTTCCGCACGCACATGGGCCCGGTCGAAACGTCGGAGAACATGGTGTATCTGCGGCCCGAGACGGCCCAGGGGATCTTCATCAACTATGAGAACATCCGTCGCACGAACCGGATGAAGCTCCCGTTCGGGATCGCCCAGATCGGGAAGTCGTTCCGCAACGAGATCACACCTGGCCAGTTCGTGTTCCGCACTCGCGAATTCGAACAGATGGAGATGGAGTTCTTCTGCGAGCCGGCCAGCTCGCCCGAGTGGTTCGACACCTGGGTGGAGCTGCGCCACAACTGGTATCTCGATCTGGGCATGGATCCGGACAACCTCCGGATTCGCCCGCACGACGACGACGAGCTGAGCCACTACTCGGCTGGGACCGTCGATGTCGAGTACCGGTTCCCGTGGGGGTGGGACGAGTTGGAGGGGATCGCCAACCGGACCGACTTCGACCTGAAGCAGCACCAGGACTACTCGGGCCAGGATCTCCAGTATTTCGACCAGGAGTCCAATGAGCGGTTCTTCCCGCACGTGATCGAACCCGCGGCAGGCGCCACCAGGACCACGTTCGCCTTCCTGATCGACGCCTACCACGAGGAGGAAGTCGATGGCGAGCAGCGCACCGTGCTGCGGATCGACAAACGTCTTGCTCCGTATCAATTGGCTGTGTTGCCACTGTCGAAGAAGCCGGAGTTGATCGAGCCGGCAACCAGGCTCGCCGACGACCTTCGCTCCGACTACATGCTCGAGTTCGACGTCACCCAGTCGATCGGTCGGCGCTACCGGCGTCAGGACGAGATCGGGACGCCGTACTGCATCACGTTCGATTTCGATTCCCTCGATGACGACGCCGTGACCGTTCGGGATCGTGACACGATGGCCCAGGACCGGGTGTCGACCTCGAAGCTCGAGGCGTACCTGGCCGAGAAGCTCGGCTGAGCGCTCACCCCGGTTCCGGTTCGACCCGGGACTGCCTTGAATGGCCACATCCAATCAGGAGATGAGTCGATGAACCGGAATGTGGCCGCAGTGCTTGGACTGGTGGCGGTGGTGGTCCTCGGAGGCGCCGCCTGGTTCTTCACCCAGGGCGATGCCGAGCCGAACACTGACGTGACGGCGCCTCAGATCGAACAGTCCGACACGACCGCGGAGGATGCCGAGGATGTCGAGGCAGGCGAGACGACCACGAGGTCATCGACGTCCGTGGTGCCGACGACGTTCGAGCTGACCGACGCAACCACTGCAACCTTCCGAATCGATGAGGAGCTCCGAGGCACGCCGACAACCGTGGTCGGCACCAGCAACATCGTGGTCGGGCAGATCCAGATCGATCGTGAGAATCTCGCAGACTCTCAGGTCGGCGAGATCCTCATCAACGCACGGGCGTTCGAGACCGATTCCGCCCTTCGCAACCGTGCCATCCGGGGGCCGATTCTCGACACCGAGGTGTTCGAGTTCATCTCGTTCCAGCCTTCTTCGATCGAGGGCCTCAAAGGTACGGTCGAGGTCGGTGACGAGCTCACGTTCACGATTTCCGGCGAGTTGACCATCCGCGACACCACCCAGCCGGTGACATTCGACGTGACCGCCACCCTCACATCGGACTCGGCGATCGAAGGTACGGCGTCGACCGTGGTGGAGCGTGGGCCGTTCGAATTGACCATTCCGAGCGTACGCAGCGTGGCCAATGTCTCGGAGTCGGTGCCGATCGAGCTGTCGTTCGTCGCGGAATCCCTCTGAGCCGCGAGCCCGGTTATGTTTTGTGACAAGCGATCGAACGATCAATCAACAGGAGTGATCTGACATGCAAACAAGCACAGCATCAGCGGTCTGGAACGGTTCCATCGGTGAAGGTTCCGGCACCATGACCATGGCGAACTACGAGGGACCGTATTCGGCGCCTTCACGTTTCCAAGGCGCAGAGGGCTCGACGCCCGAAGAGCTCATCGCCGCTGCCCATGCCGGCTGCTTCTCGATGCAACTCTCGGCACTCCTCACCCGTGCGGATCACACTCCAGATCGGATCGAGACGTCCGTCGATGTTCAGATCGAGAAACTCGAGGCCGGATGGGCGATCACCAAGATCCACCTGGTCACCAGCGCCACGGTGCCTGGAATCGACGAGTCGACCTTCCTCGAGTTCGCCCAGAAGGCAAAGGACACCTGCCCGGTTTCGAAGCTCTACGCCGGTGGCAGTGCCGAGGTCACGATGGACGCAACCCTCGTCTGAACGACCGCTGACCCGATCCATCCCGAGAAGGGGGGCGGCCCGACCGCCCCCCTTCTCGCGTGGTCCTGTGTCCGACGAACCCACGTACCATTGGGTGATGGACGACGATCGTGACAGGATCCGCAAAGCGGTGAACATCGTGGACCTGGTGTCCGCGGTCACGACGGTGAAGAAGTCCGGCCGCAATCACATGGCGGTCTGTCCCTTCCACCAGGAGAAGACACCTTCGATGTCACTCGACGTGGCACGTGGCCTCTATTACTGCCACGGGTGTCACCAGAAGGGCGACATCTTCACCTTCGTCCAGGAGAACGAGGGACTCACGTTTCCCGAGGCGATGGAACGACTCGCAGGGATGGCCGGAATCACGCTGACCCGGGATCCCGCAGCCGAGAAACGCCAAGGTCAGAAGCGGGCGCTCATCGACGCCACCGCTGCAGCAGTCGACTTCTACCACCAGACGCTCATGAAGTCCCCGGAGGCCGGTCATGCACGGGCGTATCTCAGGAGCCGCGGCTACGACGCCGAGACGGTCGCCGACTTCAAGCTCGGCTACTCCCCCCACGGAGACCGCTGGGACCACCTCGTTCGTGAGCTCAGGGCACGAGGGATCAACGATCGGGTGATGATCGATGCGGGTCTCGCCCGCAAGGGGCAACGCGGGGGTCTGTATGACCTGTTCCGTGATCGCCTCATGTTCCCGACGTTCGATCTGCAGGGCTCGCCGATCGGGTTCGGCGGACGGGTCCTGGGCGATGGGACGCCGAAGTATCTCAACACTCCCGAGACGCCGATCTACAAGAAGTCCGAGACCATGTACGGGATCGACAAGGCACGGCGAGAGATCCAGAAACGCGGGACCGCCGTCATCGTCGAGGGCTACACGGATGTGATCTCGCTGCATCGCAGCGGTCTTCCGATCGCAGTTGCGACGAACGGCACGGCTCTCGGCGACGACCATTTCGAGCTGCTCCGACGCTTCACCGACACGATCGTGATGGCTTTCGACTCCGATGCCGCCGGAGGGCGCGCTGCCCTGAGGGGCGACGAGCTGGAGGTTCCGGTGCGGCTCGACCTCGACCTGCGGGTGGCGAAGATGCCCGAAGGTCGTGACCCTGCAGACATGGTCGCCAACGATGAGCTCGATCTTCTCGAGAAGGCGATCGACACGGCGGTCCCACTCGTCCAGTTCCGGATCGAGAAGGAGATCGACGGCGTCGACATCACCGAGCCCGAAGCCCGAGCGCGCACGTTGAAGCGACTCGGTCCGATCCTCGGAAAGGTCGACGACGAGTTGGCATTCACCGAATACGCACGGTTTGTCGCCGACCGGCTTCGTATCGACATCGGAGCGGTGTTCGACGCCGTGGGTCGCAGACGGCGCCGCGGCAGGTCGGCTCCCGCTCCTGTGAGCCGAGCGCGTCCGCAAGGCACCCTCCGGACCCGGATCGAGCGGGAATTGTTGCGGGCGGTGCTCGCCGATGCGCATGCGGCGACGCTCATCGACCTGAGTTCCTTTGAGCTTCACGACGCGCTCGTCGAGCAAGCTTTCGCTCTGATCGAGTCCCAGCTGAAGGCCCCCGAACCGGGTACGCCGGTCGAGCTTCCCGAAGCGGAGGGAGACGTCGGAGAGCTGATCATGTCGCTTGCGATGATGAAAACGCCGGCCGGATCGGCGGCCGATCTGTATGCGCGACTGAAGGTCATCGACATCGAGGCGAGGATCGCCGACGTGCGAGAACAGATCGACGCCCTCCCCGCAGGAGAACAGACGTCTTCTCCGCTGTTCGGGGACTTGTTAGCTTTACAGGATGAGCGACGGAGATGGGAGCAGCGTGACTGAAGATCAGGCCCCACCCACCGTCGACGAGGTGGTCGAGCAACTCGTCAAACGTGGTCTCCAACGCGGGTTCCTCACGGTTCATGAAGTGCAACAGGACCTCGTGGACGCCGACGCCGAGCCCGGAGAGTTCGAACGCGTCTTCGAGCTCATCCGATCGCGCAAGATCAGGATCGAAGAGGATCTCGACGACGTCTTCGACGACATCCTCGAGGACGAGTCGGTCACGGTGTCGGATCCGGTCAAGATGTGGCTGAACGAGATCGGCCGCTACAAGCTGCTCACGACCCAGCAGGAGGTCGAACTGGCGATGCAGCTCGAGGCCGGGGTTCGGGCCGAGGAGCGACTCGCCGCCGAAGGCGACGGTTTGAGCATCGAGGACAAGACGCTGCTGCAGCGCCAGGTCCGAAAGGGCCACGCGGCACACTCCCGGCTGGTCGAAGCCAATCTGCGACTCGTCGTCTCGATCGCCCGCAACTACATCGGCCGGGGGATGGCACTCCTCGACCTCATCCAGGAGGGAAACCTCGGTCTCATGCGGGCAGTGGATCGGTTCGACTATCGACGTGGCTTCAAATTCTCGACATACGCATCGTGGTGGATTCGCCAGGCGATCACTCGTGCCATCGCCGATCAGGCGCGGACGATCCGGGTTCCGATCCACGTCGTGGAGATGATCAACAAGCTGGTTCGGACCAGGCGCGATTTGTCGCAGTCACTCGGCCGGGAACCAACGATCGACGAGATCGCGTTGGACCTCGAGATCGAGCCGGATCGAGTGGAAGAGCTGTCGAAGATCGCGCAATCGCCCGTGTCACTGGAGATGCCGGTCGGCGAGGAAGACAATGCGACGATCGGCGATTTCGTCGAGGACACCGACGTCGAGGTCCCGGTCGAGGCGGCGACGTTCCGGCTTCTCCAGGACTACTTGAGCAACGCGCTCGAAGGTCTCAACGACCGGGAACGTGAGGTCTTGATCATGCGATTCGGGCTCGAAAACGGCAAGGTGAGCACGCTCGAGGAAGTGGGTGAGCGCTTCGGTGTCACTCGAGAGCGCATTCGTCAGCTCGAGACCAAGGCGCTGGCCAAGCTCCGGCATCCTCAGAACTCCCGGCGTCTCGAAGGCTTCCTCGAGTCTTAGGAGCGCACCTGGTGCCGGGGCGTGCAGAGCATCAGCGCACGTCCGCCCGGCGGCCCACTCCCGGGCGGATCGATCAATCGCGTTGGGCGTTGACCTGCAGGGGCGTCGGCGGCGGCGGATCCACCGTCTCGCGCAGTGTGCGGGAGCCGGCTTCGAGTCCACCTGCGACACCGGACCTCAGCAGGTCGGTGAGCCCGGTGGCCTGCTGGCCGAGCTGAGCCACGGCCGGGTGACGGCGAGCGGCGCCCGCACCCCGTTTGATCTGTTCGTACCGTTCCCGACCGGCGCGGGCGCCCAAGACGTATCCGACTGCGATACCGATGGTGAGACCTGATTTGAACTTCACGATTGCCGCATCCTACGCGTTCGACAGTGCCGTCGTTCAGATTCTGTCCACGAGGCGAGGCAGGTCGGCGCCGTTGGCCTGCATAGAATCACCTCGTCGAGATCGGAGTGATCGATGCCGCAACCAGTCCCGGATCGAGCGCAAGTCGTCATCGTCGGTGGTGGTGTCATCGGATCGAGCGTGGCCTATCACCTCGCCCGGCTCGGCTGGTCCGACATCGTGCTTCTCGAGCGAGACAAACTCACGTCGGGAACCACCTGGCATGCAGCCGGGCTGATCGTCTCCGGCGGGATGAC
>CBDTXZ010000156.1:0-7022 GCA_965364515.1 uncultured bacterium | reverse complement strand
GACCAACAGCGGCCAGTTGGGCAGGTCATCGCTGCCCGGAATGCCTGACGGTGTGCCGGTTACCCGCGACTTGGAAGACGTCAAAGCGTTTGTCCTGAGCCACCTTCCCGCCTCGGTCTCAGGTTTGTTGAGGACCGCCAGCACCTCCGCAGCCACGGCGCACGACCACCAGGAGCGATGTGCACCAGAGAGTGTCGTCAGCCGTCTGAAGTTGACTCGTGACGAAGTGTCCGGCGCCCCAGTCTCAGTCGTGAGATACACATCGGCGTGCCTGTCCACGACGAACGTGCCACCCGAGATTTCGACGTTCACGCTCTCCTGTCCTTCGAGAGCTTCATGCTGAGCGTCTTGGAGAGCCTTGGTAGCGGTCTCCAGCCCTTCCTCGTAGCCCAACAGTCGTGCCTGCGTCAGCAACGCCGCCTTGGCCGCCACCGAGCAGCAGGAGACCTCTTCGTCGGCGACGAGGCTTGTGGACTCGGGGTTTGCATCCGTACCGAGGTGTGTCGGCCGGTGCTTTCCCACGGTCGGGGTGTGCACGAGTTGGGTCTCGGATGGAGCAGCAGCAGAAGCACCGAAGACAAACTGCGAACGGTCGACAACGAAGGTGAGGCCTTCGTCATCACCGAGGAAGTGGAAGAGGCCTTCGCTCAGCCGGTACGAGAAGAGCTCCAACGGAGCCAGCCCCCTCTCGATCGCAGGGTCGCCCGGCACCGTCTGGCCGAACACATAGACGTAGGTGAGCTGCTGTCCCGGTTCGAGAACCGACACGAACCCGAAGTCCGCTCTGGCGACGTCCCCGGGCCCGACGTGACTTCGGCTGGCAGAGAAGTCGGCCGTGGCGACTTCGACAAGGAGTTCCGATCCGTCGTTCTCCAGGCTCTCGAGCGCGGCACGCAACTCCGAGGCCCCGGCAGCCTCGACTTCGTCGATCAGGTTGGCGAGGTTCTCTTCGAAGTAGTCATCCGACAGGCCGAGAAGCCCGAAGTCGAGCGAGAGGCTCGGCAACGTCTGACCGTCGGAGTCGGCGACGTCTCCGGCGATCGAATCGACCGGGGTGAACGTGAAGCCTCCGGGAAGGGTGACCGTTTCGCCCGCACCCGAGGCCGCCATCCCCACGACGTCCTCGTAGAAGCTGACCGGCCCTTCACCCGTTTCGGTCGACATGGCGATGAAGACGAGGAAGTCCTGAACGGTCTGGGTTCCTCCCAGAGCCGTGTCCATCATCATCTTGGGATCCTGCACAGCGTGTGAATTCACGGGCCCCCCGGTGTCTGTCGTGTCGGCCGGGGCTGAGGTGCATGCGATCGCCGCCATGAACAGGACGAGCAACGATGAAACGAAACGAGGTCTGCCCAGCCGTCTCTTCGAAACGTCCGACATCCTTCGAGGGTTCGTCGATACAGACGCCCGATTGCTCATTGCCCCACCCCGGCTCACCGGCTCGCGTGTCCGTACCCGGCTGGAAGAACCTATAGATATGGGCTGAACGTCTGCTTAACGTCTGGCGATCTCGTTCAATGTCTCGCTGAGACCCTCACGGAAGCCGTCGCCGGCTTCGCTTGGCGCCCCGCCCGACACCCTCGATCGCTGAAGCGCTGCGAACGGCGAGCGTTGGGTGATCGGCATCCATCCGTACCGTTCGAAGACATCGTCGATGTAGGCGAAAACGTCGGTGGCAACGTCAGTTCGTCCTGCCTCGATGAGCGCGGGCACCGAGCCGAAGGCGATGAGGGCCGTGTCGATCTCGGCATGATCCGGGACCGGTCCGAGCGCCTCGACGATCGAGGAAGCGGCGATCCGCAGATCACCCCAGGTCGCCTCGACGAGCGCTCGCTGGATGAGCGCCCCGCCCAGCGCCCGACTGTTGCCAACCCTCCTGGCCGTCCTCTCGGCGTCCCGAGCCAGTGCAACGCTCTCGTTGCGATCACCGGTCTGGAGTGCGCACCACGACAGGTAGCGCAGAGACAGAGCCCGCACGGTCGAATCGACGGTGCCGGTCGACGAGTTCAATGCCTCGTGAAGATGGGCGCGAGCACGATCCGAGTCCCCGCCCCATGCCAGCCCAGTCCCAAGAACCATGAGACACGCGGCTCGATCCTGAGCGCCGTCTTCGATCCCCTCGAAGCGTTCCAATGCCGCGCCGACCAAGTCGGCACTGAGCGGCGGATCGATCGGCGCCTCGACCCGACCCAGCCCGAACAGCGAGCGTCCCTCCATCAGGCGGTCTCCCAGGGTTCTGGCCAGGTCGAGGCCCTCGTGGTACATCGACCGTGCACCTGCGTAATCGTGATGGTGGTACGCCGCCCATCCCCCGGTCCAGAGCACCTCGAGACGCGCCTCGTCGGAGAGCGGATGCGACAAGGCCCGGTGGACCCAATGGGAGGCCTCCCAGGTCAAGTATCGCGCCTCCCAATAGGTCCGGAGCGCCGAGATCAGTGCCGCCGCATCTGCGGTGTGGTCCTCGTCCAGCAGGGTCGAGAGTGCGGCGCGGTTGTCCGGCATTGCGGTGTCGACCTCCCAGAGAGCAGTGTCGGCCCTCGACGCGGCCTCGGAGGCGAACCATCTCGCGTGCCTCAGCCTGAGCGTCACCTCGTCTTCGTCGCCGTCGAGTTCGGCGGCGGCGAGCGCCTCGACCGCTTCAGGCATCGCGTACCGAACGGTGTCATCGCCGCCCCGCTGGACAACGACCAGGAAGGAGTCGACGAGCCGTGCAACGATGCCGGCGGCCTCTGCACGGTTGGCATCGGGTGCCGCAACCGCGTGAAACGCTTCGAGCGACATCGGACCGACGAAGACGGAGGACGCTCTGAGCGACCGGCGGTCTGACGCCGCTGCCATCTCGTGGCTCACCGCCAGGTGGGCGTGGGCGGAGCCCTCGATGGCCCCACCCCCGACTGCGAGCGTTTGCTCGAAGCCCAACGTCGACACCCACCGTGCACTCAGCTCGATCGCGAGCGGGTTTCCTCCGGCGTTGCGGCACAGTTGCAGGACCTGCGCTGCGTTGCGGTCGTCGATCTGGAAACCCGGCCACCGGGTCCTGACACGCGCCATCAGCAGTCTGACTGCGTCGATCGCTTGCGCATGTTGTGCGGTCGCAGCATCCGGGACTTCGAACGGCTCCAGATACCAGGTGGTCGTGCCGGGCGCCGCAAGGAGGTGGCTTCCGGTCGTCATGATTCGTGTCGTGCCATCAACTGCAGAGGTGAGTCTGAGGAACGTTTCGATGTCCTCCGAGGCCTCGTCGCAGGAATCCAGGATCACGAGGGACTGGCGGCTGCCGAGCAACGACACGAGATCCGAAAGGCGGTGGACCTCCACACCGAGGCTCGTTGCCGCTGCGATCCGCGCGATCAGCTCGAACGAGTCCGCCGTCCCACGAAGCTCGACGATCCAGACGCCATCTGGGAAGCGATGCATCTGGTTCCGGGCGATCTCGACCGCCAACCGGGTCTTCCCCACCCCGGCGGCCCCGATGATCGCCACGTTCCCGACGTCGATGATCCTGCCGATCTGGGCGACATCGTTCCTGCGACCGTGGAAGCTGTTCGCCGGCCTTGGCAGGTTCTGCGGAGTCGTTGGCGGAGGTCCATCTTCGAGGTGAACGGAGTTGGTGAGAATCTCGTCCTCCAGCAGTTGCAGTCGGCGGCCGGGAGCGATTCCCAGCTCGTCTCCGAGCGCACGAGAGAGGTCTTGATAGGCGCGGAGCGCCTCGCTCCTACGACCCGAGCGGTAGCGACCGAGCATCAGATACTCCCAGAGTCGCTCCCTGAACGGATGATCCACCACGAGCATCTCGAGCTCGGCGACCGCTTCGCCTGCTTGACCGAGTGACAGGCGACACTCGGCCCGGCGCTCCAAGAGCTCGATGTGGAGCTCGTCGAGCATGGCCGAGTAGGCGAGCGCGAAATCGTCGTGCACGAGAGCTGGGAACGGTTGTCCGCGCCACAAGAGAAGTGCCCGGTTGGTGACCGACAGCGTCTCGCTCCAGTCGAAGACGGGCTTCGTCGACGCCTTTGCGAAGTCGAGGAACTCGTCGAGGTCGTAGCTCACCCCGGTGAGATCGATCGCATATCCAGACGGTGTCGTCGAGACCAGCCCCGGTGCGGTCCGGCGGATGCCGGCGACGTGAACTTGCAGGACGTTCCTCGCGGTGGGGGGCGGGTCGGTCGGCCACATGCGGTCGACGATCTCGTGGTGACTCAGCGGCCGGTTCCGAGCGAGCAGGAGAATCGACAGCAGCCTCCGCTGGGCCGGCCTCAGCTGCATCTGTCCGTTCGGTGATGAGATCTCGAGGGGTCCGAGAACGTCTATTCGAAAGGTCGTGTGGACTCCTCGCAGATACGGAACCTAGCCGCGCTGGTCCTCCGGCGGTCACATCTGTTCAGCCATGGTCCTCTCACGATGGGACACAGGTTGTGCTTCGGCTGAACCGCCCCACGCGATCGGGTTGCTGGTCGCCTCAGCGGCTGAGCCCGTCGTCAGGGGGTGGCGACAGCCAAATCTTCGATGGTGGCCCTCGTCGCTTGGTGCAGCTCGTCGGCGTGGTCGGAAGAGTCCCCGATCGCCGTCAGCCCGAAACGGCCGTCGATCGCAAGACACGACAGCATGTGGGGAACCACGCCCGCCCTCGTGCCACGATCGAAGCCGATCCCCGACGACCGAAGCACCTCGATGATCTCGCCTTCGGGAATCTCCGTCCAGCGCTCGTCGACGAGATTGTCGGAAGCGACGTAGTGCTTCGACTGCCCTCGGTCATCGACGTACACACCCGTCTCGGCGTCATAGTGACCTGGCGCCAGATGGCGGAGCACCGAGAAGGGGTGGGTCGTGCCGCTCTTGCGGAGGTTGATCTCGAGGGCGTAGGCGTTCCATGGCTCGTCTTCGGTCGCGCTCGTCACGAAGTCGACGGCGAGCCGGCCCAACGCCCCACGTTCGGCCAGCGTCTCGCCGATGGACGTCGCATGAGCACCGAGTGCACCGGCGTATCCGGGGTCGGCCGGGAAGCGGCATCCGAGATAGACCTGTCCGCTGTCATCGAGGATCTGCTCATGGGTCGACAGGACTCGAACTGAGCCATTGGGTGAGATGTCGATCTGGGCGCTCGGACTGGAGAACCTCGAACCGTCGATCCGCTCCTCCACGACGAAGCCCAGCGAGAGGTCCGCGATGTACCACGCCTCGAGCGTGTTGATCCGGCCTTTGAGGCGTCGCTTCGACAGCACCGACCCAGGGGGCTCGAGATCGTCCACCCGGATCACCGCGTTCCCGTCGCCGGCGCCGGAGTCGTCGTGCTTGAGGATCACCTCCCGCAACCCCGGCAGCTCCGCCCTCAGTCGGTCGATCGCATCGACCGCGGCGTCGACCGACCGTAGGTTCTCGAACCCCGCCGGGATCGGCACGCCCGCCTCCCGAAAGATCGACCGGCCTGCGCTCTTGAAACCGAGCGGCCAGAGGTCGGGTGCGGTCCCGTTGAGGGGAATGCCGAGCCGAAGCGCGACCTCCACTTCACGCTCGGTCACGTTCCACGGCTCGATGAAGGCGAGCTCGTCGCCGATCCACGACCGTATCGACTCGATGAGGTCGGGCCGATCCAGCAACTTGGCTGCCACCGAACGTGCGCTGGGATCATCGACGACGACGATTCGGAGACGATCGCGGGCTTCGGCCGCGATCGCCGGTGGCAGGAGTGAGGAGTAGTGGTCGACGATGTCGTCGGAGGGAGCACCCGAGCACACGTACACGATCCGCACCGCCGGCATCCTCAGCATCAGCACGCACACGAGAAACCGGTGCTCGAGCGCCGGCAGCCGGTTCGCATAGTGCGACAGCAGCGACTCTCCGAGGCTGAACGAGGGAAGCACGACCACGGTGTGTGGTGTTGTCGACTCGACCGTGTTCGCGGCATGGGCGAGCTCGAGCCGGGCCTGGAGATGCCGGAAATCACTCATCACCGCAATATAGACCCGGCCATCACAGCGCTCGGGCGGATGGCCGGCGGCGTTGACAGGTGGGTCAAAGCGTCGAGTCCACGAGTTCGTCCAGCCTGGCGGTGGCGACTTCGACGAACGACTCGCGGATCGACGGGTCGATGATCCGGGCGGCCAGTTCCTCGATCATCCTGCGAGCGGCTGCGGTGGCTGCCACTGCCTGCTCGTCTGCTCCTGCGAGTGTGAGGGCGCCGGCGGCTGCCGCTTCGAGACGCCACGCCAATCGGCCGGCCCCCAACGCTTGCGCATCTGCGGCTCCGGCAGCGAAGATCTCAGCGGCGTCCGCCGGCCGGCCCCGCACCTGTGTGACGACTCCGCGGACGTAGGCTTCGAGCGGCCGGTACTGGGCCATTGCTCGATCGGCTGTGAACGCCGAGGCGTCGTCGACGTGCTGTTCGGCTTCGATGAGATCACCGGTCGCAACCTCCACCAGCGCCAGGCCGAGCATCAGCGAGGGCGTCTCCAACGGCTTCGTCGCCGACGACCCGGCAAGACCAGACGTGAACATCTCTGATGCCTCTGTCAGGTCACCCCGTTCGAGGGCAGCCCACCCCAACTCTGCGAACACTGTGGACTCGACCATCGTGCCGAGCGGTCCCGCCAGATACCGGTCGACGCTGGCACGGACCGCAGTCACCTGTTCGTCGTCGATCCCCAGTTCGGCATAGATGTGCACCATCGACGCCGCCGAGCCTGCGGAGTAGTAGAGCTGAGCGGCCTGCTCCCCGAATCGAATCGCCTGGGCGTGCGACGCCAGGGCGTTCTCGGGGTCACCGAGCATGGCGGCCGCGCCACCTGCGAGGAAGGCGAGGACCGCCGCCACCGAGGACTCGACGCGCGCCGCCTCTTCGGCAGCGTCTCGGGCCAGGGTCCAGGCATCGGCAAACCGACCGTCCCGCAGCATGGAGAAGGCCTCCGCTTCTGCCAGCGTCGCCAGCACCGTGGGATCGGTCACACCGGCCGTGGCCTCGCGGGCGCGCTCCAGTGTGCGCATGCCCTCTTCCCACCGAGTTGCGAGGAAGAGCGACAGCACCC
>CBDTXZ010000155.1:0-7231 GCA_965364515.1 uncultured bacterium | reverse complement strand
GCGTCGCCACGCCCAACACGAAAGCACCGTTGCTGCCACAACCACCGTCACCCCCCAGGCGAGCCAGGCCCCGGGTATGGGGGTCGCCGCGTCGCCACGCCCAACACGAAAGCACCGTTGCTGCCACAACCACCGTCACCCCCCAGGTGGGCCAGGCCCGGGGGTGTGGGGGTCGCCCCCCACATGTCACAGGCCCGGGGGGTGTGGGGGTCGCAGTGCAACCCGCGTCGCCACACCCAACACGAAAGCACCGTTGCTGCCACAACCACCGTCACCCCCCAGGCGAGCCAGGCCCGGGGGGTGTGGGGGGTCGCTCCCCCACACGTAACAGCCCGCGGATGATGTCTCGGACGCCGAAGCTGCCTTCGGCGATCACGCGCCCGCTCCCGGTGACCAGTACCGGCACACGGAGGCCGTACTCGACCACCAGATCGTCATCGGTGTCGATGTCCACCACTTCGAGGGAGCGCCCGAGCAGACGAGCCGCCCTCCGAGCACCGGGGAGCGCAGCCTCACACAAGTGGCATCCAGAACGCGTAAAGAAAATCATCTCAGAAACCATTCAAGTCCCAAGAAGCCCAAACCGATCTACACTGATGTCGCCGGCACTGCTCGCAGTGTCGGTCGAGAGTGGAACAGGACCGCCAGTCATACCGTTTGGGCACAATGTCCAAGGTGTGATCGGATAGCCTCCCAGCCCGCCCCACGGCGGTACCTCCACTCTCGAGGATGAAGCCTCCCCTGCCCCGGGAGGCTTCATCAATTTGTGGGGCCTCGTTCCTCGGCCCCTCCGCGCCGGATCGACGTCGGTGGATCAGCGGGCCGTCGTTTCGCTGTGCTGTCAGCCATCGGCTTTCGGCCATCGGCTCCACGGCATGCCTGCGCTGCCCTCCGACATACGAGTGCTGCTCGGGGCGTCGATCACATTCCGCGTAGGCCGGGCGCGCTGCACGAAAGCTGACAGCCGACAGCCGACAGCAAGGGGGTTGCGAGGCGAGTTCCCGCGCTCAGCCCTCACTCACCGGACTCCGAACATGAGGTCGCGGAGGTTGACGGGGGTGACCACGAACGTCTCGGGGTCGATGGAGAGCGAGCCGATCCGAAGTCCTTGCATCCCCTCCCCGGCGTTGGTGCTCACCCGGAGTGCGCCTTCGTCGTACTCGAGGCGGCCGAGGCCGAGGCAGCCACCGTGGCCGTCCTGGATCCCGACGAGCATGCCGTGCAGTCGGGACTGCTCGAGTGCGGGGGGCAGCGTGGGAGCGAAGACGGTCGATCGAACGCGCCAACGGCCCAACTCGGGTGCGAACGCCTTCTGGAACGCCGCGGTTCTCCGTTCCGCTCGCTCGTCTGGGCCACTCGGGATGAGATCGGGATCGACGGCGATGGACGTGACATCGGCTGAGAAGAACCGCTTCAGCATGCCGCTGATCGGTTCCATCTCGGCGCCGCGCTGCATCGCAATCACCATGTCAGGACGTACGAGCTCTGCCTTGTGGTATTTGAGCGTCTCACCGATGACACCTGAGATGACGCTGGACGTGTCGATGATGACCAGATCGCATTCGGTGGCGGCCTGGCCGGCGAGCGCGGCTGTGGCGATCACCTGTTGGAGTACGAGTTTGTTCGGAGAGATGGCGCCGACGAAATGAAGGGCATCTGCTCGGTCGAGATCGTCGAGGTCTGCAGCAGTGCGCAGGTACTTGAGCCCGACACAGGCGGGAGGGCCGATCCTGCTGTTGCTGATGTCTGCATCGACGAAGCCGACCACTTTGCCGGCGGCGATGGCCGCCCGGGCGCAGGCGAGCGCCATGGTCGTCTTGCCCGTGTCCATCGCACCGAGGAACATCACCGACGTCGACTCGACTGCTCTGGCGACGACTTCGTTGTGCCCTTCCATCATGAGGCGATGGTAACGAGCGGCCTGGGGCTGGCAGGTGTGGGGGGCGACCCCCCACACCCCCCGAGCCGGGCGCGCCCGCGGATGGCGGTGGATGTGGCAGCAACGGTGATGTGTGTTGAGTGAGGCGACGCGATCGAGGCCCGACGACGAACCATTGCGCACATGGCGACGTAGCCAGCAAGGCGACGCAGCCGAAGCCCGAAGACGAACCATTGCACGCATAGGGACGTGACCAGCAAGGCAACGCAGCCGAGGCCCGAAGACGAACCATTCCACGCGTACGGGCGTCCGCTTGCGGCGCCCGCAGTCCGGGCCGTTTCTCCACGAGACCCACCACAGGCGCGTGGCACCGTGGCTCGCCCCCGCTCACGCCGTTGACCGTAGAACCAGTGCCGTCGAGCGCGGGTTGCGGCCGGCGCGGCGTAGCCTCCCGCCCATGCCACACGTCAGCTTCCTGTCAGACTTCGGACTCACCGACGAATTCGTCGGCGTGGTCCACGGGGTGATCGCAAAGCTCGCTCCGGACACCACCGTCATCGACGTCACCCACGGCATCCCACGAGGTGACGTCCGAGCCGGAGCGCTCGCCCTGACCCGTTCGATCCAGTATCTGCCAGACGGAGTCGTCCTGGCGGTGGTGGACCCGGGGGTGGGTACGAATCGTCGGGCGATCGCGGCTCGCACCGAAACCGGCATGGTGTTCGTGGGACCGGACAACGGCCTGCTCGGGCCGGCGGTGGCAACCATGGGCGGGGCGACGAGGATCGTCGAGCTGACCAACCCCGAGGCGCAGATCCCGTGCGCCGGCGCAACCTTTGCCGGTCGCGACATCTTCGGGCCTGCGGCGGCCCTGCTGTCTTCTGGCGAGGCCGAGCTCGTGGATCTCGGCGATGAGCTCTCCCCCGATTCGGTGACACCCTTGCTGATCCCGCTCCCTGAGATCGAGCCTGCGAAGGTCGTCGGTGAGGCGTGGTGGGTCGATCGGTTCGGGAACGTCCAGTCGAATGTCGGGCCCGAGGACCTGCAGGTCGCCGGCATCGGACGAGAGGTGACCGTCACGATACGGGTTGGGTCGACCGAGTACGAGGTCCCGTGGGTGGACGCCTACGGAGATGTCGATGAAGGGGAGCCGCTGCTCCACGTCGATTCGTCCGGCCTCATGGCGCTGGCCGTCCGCGGCGGGTCTGCGGCCGCCTACTTCAATCTGGCAGCTGGGACGGCACTGACTCTGGCGGGTTGAGGAGTTCGACGGTCTGGTAGATCGCCGCTCCGGCGATCACCAACAGCAGAATGACCATGACGATCGCGGTTGCGGGACGCATGGCCATGAGTCTGGACCCCCTGAACCCGGACTTCAAACCAGGATCGGCACCAGGGTGTGAGTGACCCTGCCGATCACTGGCAAATCTCCCATTCGTGGCCTTTCGACTCTCAAGTTCTCACGCAGCGTGCCGAAACTGCCACTATGCGTCGCATCATCTGGCTGGTTCTCACTCTGAGCGTGATCGTCGCTCTCGTGGGTGCTGCGGTGCCGGCGGGTGCCAGTCCATCAGATGAGGCTCAATTCGTCGACCTCATCAATCAGAGCCGGAACGAGTCCGGTCTGGGCGGTCTCGCCGAGTACTGGGATCTCACCGACGACGCCAGGGCGCACACCGCCGACATGATCGGCGCCGGTCAGGTCTTCCACAGCAGCAGCGCCCAACTCGGCTCCTACACCACGGGCTGGGCCCGACTGGGCGAGAACGTGGGAATGGGCCCCAACCCGGCATTGCTGCATCAGGCGTTCATGAACTCGTCGAGTCACCGCGCCAACATCCTCGGCGACTACGACCGAATCGGGGTCGGCGTCGACCGTGCCGCCGATGGGACGATGTTCGTAACGGTGCTGTTCATGAAGTCGGCCTCCGTGGTGACCACCACCACCGCACCGCCGCCACCGTCAACCACGACCACGGTGCCGCCCTCCACGACCACCACGGCGCCGCCCTCCACGACCACCACGAGCACCGCGCCGCCGCCCCAACCCACCACGACGACGACCACCACCACCACCACCACCACCACCGTCGCTCCGCCCCCAACCACCTCCGAAACGGAGACCACGACTTCCTCCGCTCCGGGGGCAGATGGCCAATCCTTGCGCGGTGCCGAGATTCCGGTTCGGGTCTCGGTCGGTGATCGACCGGCATCGAAAGCGGCGGACGCCACGACTGTTCGGAACGTAGAGAGCTTCCGGCCGATCTTCGCAACGCTCGCTTCCGCCGGCAGCGATCCCATCGTCGTGTGGTCGAGCAACGGATTCCCACTCGTCATCGAGTGACGGGCGATCACCACCTTCAGACACGACAAACGCCCGAGGAACCCCACCGAACGATCCACCGCACTTCCCCGAGCGGAGGACCATCGACCGAGCACCTCGGGCGTTGTGGTCGTGAACGTATCCCCTCGACCGACCCCGGTCAACCGGGCCGATTCGGCCTGATTTTCGACCGAATCCCTCCCACGGACGGCCGGATTTCCACCTCGTCGCCTGTCGTGTGAAAGAACGCCGAACCTTGCGTCGGGGCGGGGTGAAAACACGCGAAGATCCACACGATCATCCACAGAGCCTGTGGAAAGAAATCTCGCCGATCGCCTTCGAGAATGATCTGTGCGCGGCGGTTCAGGCTGCCCCGAATGCGAGCCTGACGAGCGGCCGGAAGCTGAGCTCCACCTGGTCGTAGAGCTCGCCGAGGATCGAGTCGAGGACCGCCTGATCCACGACGTCGTTCGGCACCCGTGAGCGGAGCTCGATCCCGCCGTCCCTGCTCAGCGCGAAGTGAACTCGGTACGTCGAACGATTCCGATCCAGAACCAGCCGGTACACCGCCTCGCGGTTGTCCTCAGGAGCGGGGATCACATAGAGCTCTGCGGTGAGAGACCTCTGATCGGGTGTCCACCATACGGTCGAAGCGTCCCGGGTCTCCTGACGCATCCGGACTGCAATCCGGTTCTCGACCTGCTCGGCGTACTCGACGGAGGATTCGTCGTCTTCGATCCATCGATGGATCGATTGCCAGAGGACGTCAGCCGAGCCCGGCACGGTGTACGGCTCCCTCGTACAGCTCGAGGAATCGGTTCGCCGTGGAGTCCCAGCTGAATCGCTCCGACCAGATCAACGCGCCCGCCGACAGCCGCTCGGCCAGGGCATCGTCGGTGAGGATCGAAAGGACTGCTGCAGCATGGTCGGACGGATCCCAGCCTTCGACGAGGATCCCCGACTTGCCGTCGGCCACGACGTGTTCCAGTCCACCAACCCGGGCGGCGACAACCGGAACGCCGCACGACTGGGCTTCGGCGGCCACCAATCCGAAGGACTCGCTGCGCGACGGCAGCATCACCACATCGGCTGCGCGGTAGTACTCGGCGAGCTCCGCATGCGGGACCGGAGCATGGAAGTCGACGACTCCGGCGAGATCGGGCATCGAAGCTCGCTCGAGCAGACGTTGGACCTCGGCGTCGCCGGATGGGCCGGACGCGCCGCCGATCACAGAGAGACGGAATCCCGGGACCTCGGCAGCGATCAAGGCCGCTGCTTCGAGCGCAACGTCGACGCCCTTCAGAGGCTGGATACGCCCGGCGAACACCGCATGGACACGGTCCGGAGCCCATCCGACCGAACGGCGGGCAGCTGCGCGGTCGCCAGGGGAGAACACGACATGATCGATTCCGGGCGGCGACGTGCAGAGTCGTGCCGGGTCGGCGCCGTAGTGCTCCATCAATTCCCTGGCTTCCAGTGGGGTGGACGCGACCACACAATCGGATTCGGAGATCACCTCGAGCTCGGCGGCGATGCGCGCCGACGACTCCGGCTTCTCGTCCGACCGCTTCGCCCGGTCTTTGATCCGGCCGAGCGTGTGGAAGGAGTTGGCGAGCGGGATGCCGAGTTTGCGTTTGACGATCAGCCCTGCCGAACCGCTCAGCCAATAGTGACTGTGCACCACATCGGGCGGATCCTCCTCCAGCACTGCGATCACTCCATCGGCGAACTCCTGAACCCAGTCGACCATGTCGGCGATGGGGGCGGCCGAGCTGGGCCCGGCGTCAACGTGATAGACCCGGTAGCCCTCGGACACCTCCACGAGATGCGGTTGGTCGGGTTCGGTCCGTCTGGTGAAGACGTCGACTGCCACTCCCCTGTCCACCATCGTTCTGGCGAGCTCGTCGATGTAGACGTTCATGCCACCGGCGTTTCCCACACCCGGTTGCATGAGCGGGGACGTGTGCATCGACAGGTATGCGACCCGATCGATCATGCGTCGGATCCGGTGGTGATGCGGTAGAGCGGTCGCGCCTCCGCCCCGAGCCTGAACTTGTAGGTCTCGTCGCCCTTGAGGAAGTCGAAACGGGGCAGACCCTCCGAAATCGCCTGGTCGATGAGCGTTCCGACGATGGCGATCCCCGGTGACGCCTCCGAGAGCTCGGGATCGTAGGAGGAGTTGTAGAGATAGATCCCCGAGGAGTCGGAGTAGGAGAACAGTGTTGCGGCGGCCCGGTCGGTGTCCGGCACCCGCAGGACGTCGACCCGCCAGCCGTCGAGCTCGACCAGGGTCTCGAAGAAGGTCTGACGCTCCGGCGTCATGAACTCCCCCTTCTCCCCCTCTGCCATGCGGTGGAGCCGGATGAACTCGTCGAACGCCCAGCCTGGCTCGTCATGCACCTCGTGGATCACTTCTCCGAGGGCGTCTTCGTATCGCCGATGTTTGCGGCGGACTTCGTGACGCTGCTTCTTGGACAACATGCCCAGGTACTCGTCGAAGGTCTCGGGCAGCTGGACGACCGCCGACACGGTGTGCTCGGAGACCGTTGGCTGGAGCCCGCGATCGGTGAGCGCAGCAGCGAGCGGCCCGCACGCCTCCTCGGGCAGGGAGTCGAGGTCCAGGCGACAACCATCGGCGACCATCCCAGCGAGACCGTCGGCGACGGCACCGAGATCTTCTCCGAGCGGTGAGTGGTAGTCGGTGAGGTCGGTGTGACCTGCGATCTGAATCACATCGCCGACGATCGTCACTGCGAGGGCGCCGCGATCGTCCCCGACGACCTCCACGGCTTCGCCCCGAAACGACGTGACCGCCCCGATGAAGCTGGGCAGCGGGAATGGGCCCACCGCCGGGGCGAGTGGGTGGAGTCCGGAGATCGTCGAAAGGGTGTCTGTCGAAGTGGTCATGGCCTGATCAGTCGTACGGCGGATTCCACCGTACCGACGTGTGCGCCGCCACCGGACATCGGGACCTCCGTGGCCGAGATCATCGAGTCGGCCGTCGAAGGCGTCAGCCATCCGAGCTGGCT
>CBDTXZ010000154.1:0-7268 GCA_965364515.1 uncultured bacterium | reverse complement strand
GAGACTCTGTGGGCGATGCTGCGGCGGGTGATCCAGATCCTGTTCGTCGCCATCGGTGTGCTGACGATCGCCATCGTGGTGGGTGTTCCGATCACGCCATTCCTCGCCGTCGGCTCGGCGGTCGGCGTGGCCGTCGGATTCGGGGCCCAGGACCTGGTCAAGGACATCATTGCGGGATTCTTCATCCTCGCCGAGGACCAGTATCACATCGGTGACGTCATTCGGATCGGCGGGGTCGCCGGTGCGGTCGAGGACATCCGATTGAGAGTCACCGTACTCCGCGACCTCGACGGATACGTCCACTACGTACCCAACGGCCAGATCCAGGTCACCACGAATCTCACACAGCAGTTCTCCCAGGTGGTGATCGATGTCGGTATCGCCTATCGGGTCGACGTGGATCGGGCGCTCGAGGTGTTCGGGGACGAGTTGGGAAGGCTCGCCTCGGACCCCGACTGGTCCAACATGATCATCGAGCCACCTCAGATCCTGGGTGTCGACGCCCTCGGCGACTCCGCCGTGGTGTTGCGGGGTGTGTTGAAGGTGGGTGCCGACGATCGCTGGCTCGTCAAACGAGAGGCGCTGCGCAGGGTGAAGAACCGTTTCGATGCCGAGGACATCGAGATCCCGTTCCCCCATGTCACCCTCTATCAGGGCGACCCGGGCTCATCCGGCGACTGAGACGGCAACCGTCAGGCTCTCCGCCTGATACTCGACGCGCATCTCGGTGACTGCGCCGAGCAGCTCTCCGTCCGCCTGTGCCTCCACCGGCACCGGGGAGCTGACCTCGAACGACTCCACGTCCTCCCACAGCGTCAGGCCTTCGATCGATCCGAGCGACCCTTTGCGGGACGCGGCGCGAAGGATTCGGGGCACCCGTCGGAGAGGGAGCTCCTCGACGACCAAGACGGCGATCGGGTCCGGCTCGCCGACGACCAGCGGTTGGTGTCCGAAGAACGAGTAGACATCGTGAAACTGGGCGAGGAGGCCGATGCCGTGGAGCTCGCGGTCGCCCGCTCTGATGGCGACCGTCGGCGGACGTTTTCGCAGATCCTTGCGAATCGACGTCAGGGCAGTCCGGGCGTAGTGGATCGAACCGAAGGAGCGTTTCCTGAGCGGATCCTGCTCTGCCGCATGGACGACGACGGCATCCGGCCCGACTCCGAGCGAGAACAGGGCCGATCGGGAGAACTCGCCGTGATCTGACCGGCCGCGGACGGCGAGTGTCGGCACTCGTTTCACGTCGAAACCCTTCGAGAGGATCTTGACGGCCTTCTTCGGCTTGGAGGGCGCACCCAGGATCCTCGCAAGGACGTTCGTGGTTCCGACCGGGACGATGCCGAGCACTGCCGAGGAGTTGACGAGCCCCTGGGCGACGTGATGCACCACACCGTCACCACCCATCGCAACGACGATCTCGGTTCCCGTGGCGACGGCCTCGGCGGCGATCATCTCCGATTCCTCGGAGCTGCGCGGCCATGCCGCAGTCACGTCGTGACGTTTTCCGAGCGCACGCATGGCGCTTCGGTGGAGTCCGCCGGTGAACTGCGAGGCCGCCGGATTCGCGATGAGGATGGCCGATGACATCCGTGCAGGCTACCCGTCGGATCGTCGACGACGTCCGGATGGCTACCGTGGTGCGGATGGCGGAAGGAGATCAGCTCGCTGGAGCGCCGGCACCGGCCCCAGACCCGAACGCGCCGCTCCAGTCGCTGCAGCGTGACGGCGGTGCCGGTGCCCTGCTGGCAGCTGCCGCCGGCGATGTCGCTGGTCGGCGAGTTGAAGGCACCTATGGCGCAAACACTCAGATCGACACGGTCTTCGCCTACCACCTGATGCGCAACCCCGAAGTCGACCGCGAAGTCTTTCGGGCCGAAGTGATGCTTCTGGACGGAGTGGGGGAGACGCATCAGGTGTATCGCGGGGTGGATGCCGACCTGCGGGCGTGGCTCGACTCCGTGAAGTCGGGGTCTCCGGTGGCGAGCACGCTCGCCACACCGGGCCCTGCATGTCGTTCACTCGCCGCCGGACTTCGTTTTCGCGACGATCCCGACGCCCTGGTCGACGCGACGCTTCGGGCGGCCCGAATGACGAACCTGAACGCCGGGTCCGTTGTGGCTGCAGCCGCGGCAGCCGGCGCCGTTGCGGCATCGACATTCCATCAGGTCGGCAAGGATCTCCTGCTCGGTGTCGCCGAGACGGCCGAGCGAGCGCTTCAGAGCCTCGAGGGCGAGGAATTCCGTTTCTCGGACGTCGACGAGGCAGCCCGCATCCCCGACCGGATCCGGGCGCTGACGCCTCTCGTCGACGCCGATCTGCGCCGTGTGGTCGGGGCGCTCTCCGACGACAACGGCCCGGTTGGGATAGACGGCGTTCTGCTCGCCATCCTCATCGCATCCAACAAGGGTCACGAGGCAGTCCGCCTCATCGATACTGCCGCCCAGGCGGGTGGCTCCGACGTCGGGAGCATCACGGGAGCGATCGTCGGGGCGCGGCAGGCCACGTCGATGTGGCCGTGGCGCGTACCGAACGACACCTGGTTCGCAGAGATCGGTCGTCGGCTGGTTGCAGGCGAGACGGAGACCCGAGATCTCCCGATCCCCTACGCGGTCGAGGAGCGTCCTCTCCTTCGGCTCGACATCGTGCCTTCGAACGAAGACTGATCGGTCAGTTCTCGACCCGGCCGACCATGATCCATCCGCCGAGGATCGAAGCGGCGAGGACGAGCATCGCCGCGCTCCTTCCGAACTCGAGGACGTCGACGATCAGCGCCCACACGAGTGGTCCGAGAATCGTGGCGAATCGTCCCACCGTGGCGTACAGGCCGTAGAACTCCCCGAGATGCTCGGGCGGCGAGACCTCGAGCATCGTGACGCGATCCGATGCCCACGTTGCCCCGAGGGCGAGGCCACCGACCGCGCCGATCAGCCACGCAAGTGCGACGAACCCCGTGATCGCGGCGGCGACCCCCGCTGCGATCGCCGCCACCCACCCGAGGAGCGCAGTTCTCAGGATTCGCTTGGATCCGAAGCGTTCGACCGCCCGACCTCCACCGACGCCTCCGAGGATCGCAAAGGCGATTGCGATGGCAAGCAGGGTTCGCGAACCGGAGGGATCCAGCCCGATCTCCTGGATCGCATAGATCGTCAGGAAACCGCCGATCAGGGTGTTGATGGCGTCTGTGTAGAGAAAACGGCCAATGAGGAACCGGATCACGTTGGGCCATCTCCCGGCTCGTCGCCACGATCGCACGAGATCACCGACGACCGAGGAGAGTGCCGGCGGCTGCCGATCGGTGATCTCGGGTGCCGGCTCGGTGATGAACACGAATGCCGGGATTGCGAACATGAGAAATCCGGCTGCCAGCAACGTGAACGCCGAGGCGTAGCTCAGGTCGAACGTCTCGAGTGCCACAACCCCGATTGCGACGCCGATGAACGAGCCGACGTAGCCGACGCCGACGCCGTTACCCGAGACCCTGCCCCGGTTCTCTCGGGTCGACACGAAGGGCAGCAAGGCGTCGTACACCACCGATCCGACGTTGACTGCGATCAGTGCAACGCCGAGTGCAACGAAAGTGAGAACATCCGGACCTCTCGTGAGCAGCGAAGTCGCCGCGACGGCGATGACCGTGGAGACCGTGAGAATCCTCACTCTGCCGCCCCTGACGTCGGTGAGCGATCCGACCCACGGCGCCAGGAAGATCACGAGGATGCCGGCTGCGGCGGCGGTGACTGCCAGGCTCGAGTCCGGGAGGCCGGAGGTCGTCAACCATTCCGGGAAGTACAAGCCGACGACACCGAGGGCGAAGATCGTGTTCGCCAGGTCGTAGACGATCCAGGAGCCCGTGGCGCGTCGGTCCACTCGTTGCGTCGTCACCCCGGGATCATGCCACGGTGTTCAGAATGTGACGGCGACCGAGATCAGTTCGTCGTGGCCGAGAAGGCCCGCGGTGGCCTGAATCGCCCGGTTGGACTCGTCCAACGGGAACTGATGGCTGACGAGATCGTCGATCCGAGGGTCGGTCTCGAGCTTGTTCGCCGCCCAGCGGTATGCGTCACTCGAGGCTCCGAGCGCCCCGAAGATGGAGATCTGCTTGCCGACGATCACATCGGAGAAGAACTGGCCGAGCGGCCGGTTTCCCTTGGTCGAGGCAAGGACGAGTCGGCCACCCGATCGCACCAGGTCGAGACCGGTGTAGATGGCCTCGGGGTCGTCGGACGTGACATCGATGACGATGTCGGGTCGAGTCCCCAGGCTGTTGGCGACCGCGAACCCGAGATCCTCCTCGGTCACGTTCACGGTGAGGTGCGCTCCCAGTTGGCGAGCGAGTTCCAGCCGGTCTGCATCGTGATCGAGCCCGGTGACGCCGATCCACTCGGCGCCGGCCGCTTGTGCGGCCAGGAGACAGGCGAGCCCCCGTGGACCCGGGCCGAGGATCAGCACTCGCTCACCCACCTGCATCTGGGGGAGTTCGACCGACCAGGTGTAACCGGCCGCCAAGGAGTGTGCGAACGTCGCCACTTCTGCGAGGGTGTCGTCGGAGATCGGGTGCAGCGTCGCGTCGGGGTCGATGTAGAGCCGTTCGGCGAGGCCACCCCACAGTCCCGGGGGCTCGGTGGATGGGAGCGCACCGTAGGCATTGAAGGGCTTTCGATGGCTGCAACTGGCGAGACCCCGGGTGCACGACTTGCAGGTTCCGCATCGGATGATCGGCTCGACGAGCACACGGGTGCCGATCGGGAGGGTGATCGAGTCGTCGAACACCTCGGCGATCCGGCCGACGACCTGCTGTCCCGGAATGAGCGGATAGACGAGGTTGTGTCGGTCTCCGCGCCAGGCCTGGACCTCGGCGCCGGACAGGCCGGTGGCTTCGACAGCCAGCCATCCACCCCGTTGCACGGTCCGGGCCGGGAGGCGCGTAGCGGCGAGCCGTCTCGGCTCGACCAGCATCATCGCCTTCACATCGCTCATGGAACCCCCGCAAACTGTGATGAGAAGTATGTCCAACGAAGTTGTCGACACTTAGTCGGCAAATGTGTGGAGCCTACGTCGGATTCACCCGCCCAGTACCAAGAAGGCCCGGTAGGTTCGGGAGAGACGCAAGGAGTACGGATGTCCGAACAAGTGACCGGGCTGCCCCTGGGCGCCGACGATCCCGTCGCACCGAAGACCTATCCAGCCGGTGAGGAGCACTACAACTCGAGCGGTCGAATCAAGAAGAAGTACTACGAGGCCGAACTGCAGCGCTTGCAGGAGGAGTTGGTCAAGCTCCAGTATTGGATCCAGGCCCGAGGGCTGAAGGTGCTGGTGATCTTCGAAGGGCGGGGATCTGCAGGCAAGGGTGGCGTGATCAAGCGGATCACCGAGCGCACGAGTCCCAGGATCGTCAGGGTGGAAGCACTTCCGAAACCGACGGAGCGGGAGCAGACCCAGTGGTATTTCCAACGGTACGTCGAGTTCCTTCCCGCCGGCGGTGAGATGGTGCTGTTCGATCGCAGCTGGTACAACCGTTCGAACGTCGAGTGGGTCATGGGGTTCTGCACCGAGCAACAGCATCAGGAGTTCCTCCGCAGCTGCCCGGAGTTCGAGCGCATGCTGGTCCGCTCTGGGATGATCGTCCTCAAGTACTGGTTCTCTGTGAGTTGGGCCGAACAGCACCGCCGGTTCGAGTCTCGGAACAAGGAGCCACTGAAGCGGTGGAAACTCTCCGACATGGACCTCGAGGAGCATCGCCTCTACACGAAATACTCGATGGCCAAGGACACCACCTTCCAGTTCACCGACATCAAGCAGGCGCCCTGGTACGTGGTGCCGTCGGACGACAAGAGGACAGCCCGGCTCAACTGCATCAGCCACCTGGTGTCGCAGTTCGACTACGACGACGTGCTGCCCGATCCGGTCGTGCTCCCCGAGCGTGAAGACTTCCCGTACGTCCGGCCACCGATGGGTGAGCAGACCTTCGTTCCCGCCCGATACTGACCTGGCCGCACCACGACGTCTGATCGGTTGACTCCCAGTGGGCCGTGTTCCGGTCCGCACATGGCGTCGGGGCTCTCGACGCACCGCCGTATCTGCAGGCGTTCCGTTCCGGTCGGCGTGTCGTAGGCTCCGCCGATGCGCGCCGTCGCCGACGATCGCACCCGGACCCGGCTCCGTTGGGTGCTGTTCGCCGCCGTTGGATCGATGACCACCGGCTACATCGCCTCCATAACCGTCGCCACGCTGGCGGCGCGTGCCATCACAGGATCGGAGTTGCTCGCCGGAGTGCCCGGTTCGCTCGCGGTCATCTCGACCGCCGTCGGGACATCGACGCTGGGACGCATCGTCGTCACGTCGGGGCGTCGCCGCTCGTTGATCTCAGGAACGGCGACGGCTGTCGCGGGCGCAGCCCTGTCCGCGTATGCCGTGTTCCTCGGTCAGTTCCTCGTGTTGATCGTCGGCATGTCGATCCTCGGTTTCGGGAACGCCGCGTCGCATCTCTCGCGCTACACAGCTGCAGACCTCGTCAGCCCCGAGCGCCGAGGGAGGGCATTGAGCCTGGTCGTGTGGGCAGGGACGATCGGTGCGGTGGTGGGCCCCCGGCTTCTGGACCCGGCCGGTCGGATCGCCACCGAAATGGGAACGTCCGAGTATGCAGGCGGGTACCTGGCCGGCTCCGTTGCGATGTCACTGGCTCTCGCCCTGTTCCTCGTTGCGTTGCGCCCGGACCCGTCGATGCTCGCCGTCGTCGACGATGAGGTGTTCGGTGAGAACCTCACCGAGGTGCCGCCCGCAGCGAGGGTCGTGTTCTCCCGGCGTCCGGTGCAGCTGGCACTGGCGGCGATGGTCATCGGCCAACTGGTGATGGTCCTGATCATGACTGCCACCCCGATCCACGTCGAGAACAACGGCTTCGACCTCGCTCTCGTCGGGAGCATCATCTCGGCGCACACACTCGGCATGTTCGCATTCGCTCCGCTGGTCGGCAGGGTCGTCGACCGGGTCGGGGCGGTGCCCATGATCGGTGCGGGCGCAATGGTTCTCGTTGCCTCGGCGTTCCTCGCCGCCACTGCACCTGTCTCGGCGACGCCGGCTCTGACCCTGGCGCTCTTCTTGTTGGGGATCGGCTGGAACCTCGGGTTCGTCGCAGGGAGCACGCTGCTGAGCGTGAGCGTGGAGCCGTCGATCCGCCCGCTGATCCAGGGCCGCGTCGACTCCATGGTCTGGGGCTCGAGTGCGCTCGCCAGCGCAGCCAGCGGCGTGCTGCTCGCCGGTCCTGGATACAC
>CBDTXZ010000153.1:0-7278 GCA_965364515.1 uncultured bacterium | reverse complement strand
AGCCACGGCGTGAGGCTACCGGAGACCGCGATTGCCGTGCTGTCAGCCTTCCGCTGTCGGCTATCGGCGACTGGATAGCCGATGGCCGACAGCCGACAGCACCTGTCCGCGAGCTCTCATGGAGCACGGGAGAGGGCATCTAGGCGCTTGTGAGGGCGGATTCGACGAGGTGGCAGGCCACGTAGTGGCCGTCGCCCTTGTCTTCGAGTGGAGGATGGTCGTTCGTGCGGCAGACGTCCTGCGCCCACGGGCACCGCTCGATGAACCGGCATTCGGACGGCGGATTGATCGCCTTGGTGATGCCGCCGAGGATCTCGACCTCCTCACGCCGAAACGAGGGATCGGGAACGGGCACCGCCGACAGCAGCGCCTTCGTATACGGGTGCTGGGGGTTGCCGAGGATCTCTTCGGTGTCACCGATCTCGACGATCTTTCCGAGATACATGACTGCGATGCGGTCACACATGTAGCGGGCGACCGCGAGGTCGTGGGTGATGTAGAGGTAGGACACGTCGAACTCGTCGGCGAGCTTGAGCATGAGGTCCATGATCGAGATCCGGATGCTCACGTCGAGCATCGAGGTCGGTTCATCCGCGACGACGAAGGATGGGTCGAGTACGAGGGCGCGGGCGATGGCGACACGCTGGCGCTGGCCTCCCGAGAGCTCGTGGGGGTATCTGAACAGGAACGCATCCGGTGGAGACAGCCCGACCAGCCTGAGCATCTCCGACACACGCTCCTCGCGTTCCTTCAGAGAGCCGATGTTCTGGACGGTGAGCGGCTCGGAGACGGTCTCGAAGACCGTGCGACGGGGGTTCATGGACTCGTAGGGGTCCTGGAAGATCATCTGGACCCTGCGCCTGAAGGCCTTCATCTGATCACCGGGGATGTTGGCGATGTCGAGCAACTCTCCGGTCCCGGTCTTGTCGGACATCAGGATCTGGCCGGAGGACGCCTCCATGAGCTTCACGAGCATTCGTCCGGTGGTCGACTTCCCACATCCGGACTCCCCCACCAGCCCCAGGCTCTCCCCGGGCTGGATCTCGAAGTCGATGCCGTCCACCGCGTGGATGAAATCGGTCGGAGTCCGAAGAAACCCCTTTGACACGGGAAAGAGCTTGGTGAGGTTCTCGACCTTCAGGAGCGGCTGGCTCATTTCGTCAATCCTCCGAGTTCCGGGACCTCTTTCCAGTTCCAACAGGCGACCTGATGTCCGTCGCCGGTTGCCTCCATCGGCGGCTCCTCGGTCACGCACTGCTCGGTCGCGTAGGGGCAGCGCGGGTGGAACCGACAGCCGGACGGCGGGTTGAGCAGATCGGGCGGCTCGCCCTCGAGCGGCGCCAGCTTCCGACGGGGCCCGGTGACCGAGGGAGTCGAGGAGAGCAGAAGAAACGCATAGGGATGACGGGGACGAGCGAAGACCTCGGTGGTGGGCCCGAGCTCGACCAGCTTGCCGGCGTACATGACGCCGATCTTGTCGGTCACCTCGGCGATCACGGCGATGTCGTGGGAGATGTAGATGATCGACATCCCCAGATCGGCCTGGATCTTCTTGAGTTCCTGGAGAATCTGATCCTGCACGATCACATCGAGGGCGGTGGTCGGCTCGTCGGCGATGATGATCTTCGGATCGCACGAAAGGGCCATGGCGATGATGGCGCGTTGGCGCATGCCTCCAGAGAACTCGTGTGGGTAGCGGTTGACCATGGCGGGATTCAGCCCCACCAACTCGAACAGCTTCGAGATCCTCGCTTCCACCTCATGGCTGCTGAGCCGGGGATGGAAGTGGAGATCCATCGCCTCCCGGATCTGATCGCCGACCTTGTAGACGGGGTTCCAGGCGTTCATCGCCCCCTGAAAGACCATCGAGATGTCGTTCCACCGGCGCTGGCGCATCTCTTCGGGTGTGAGCGACAAGAGATCCGTCCCGTCGAGACGGATCTCACCGGAGTCGAACCGGGCGTTGTCCGCCACCAGTCGGAGCAGCGACATGGCGATCGAGGTCTTCCCGCAGCCGGACTCTCCGACGAGACCCAGGGACTCGCCTTCGTTCAACGTGAACGAGACGTCCTGGATGGCGGACACGTCGCCCTTCTCGGTTGTGTAGTTCATGACGAGGTGGTCCACCTCGAGCAGCGGTCGGCTCATGTCTCCTCAGAATCCTCGATAGTCGGCTTGGTCGGAAACGGCGATCACCGTTTGCGGAGCCGTGGGTTGACGACTTCGTCCATCGCTCTCCCGACCAGGAAGAAGGCCATGGCGATGAACGTGACGGCCAGACCTGCCGGGAACACCATCCACCAATAGCGGGCTCCCTGCAGGAGGTAGCCCTGGTTGTTCGCCAGCTGGATCATCAGGCCCCACGACATGTCTACGTTCAGCAGGCCGATGAACGAGAGCGTGGCTTCGCTCTGGATGGCTGCAGTCACGGTGAACATCATGTAGAGGAAGCTGAGTGGCATCACGTTGGGAATGATGTGGGCGAAGATCAGACGGGCATTCGAGCCACCGGCGACCCTCGCGGCGTCGACGAATGGCTTGACCTTGACGGCGAGCGCCTGGGACTTCAGGACGATGGCGACCCCGCCGAAACCGCTCAAGATGCCGATCACGAGGGCGAGGTGCCACAGCTGGAATCTGACGACGGCACTGATCACGATGAGGATCGCCAGCGCAGGAACCATGATGAGCAGGTCGGCGAGGCGCATGAGGAATGCGTCGATCTTCCCTCCGTAGAACGCCGACACCGAGCCGACCACCGTCCCGATGAGCACGGTCACGGTCGCTGCCAGGATGCCGAGCCCGAAGGCGGCTTTAGCCCCGTACATGAGCTGTGAGAGGATGTCGCGACCGAGCGGATCGGTGCCGAGCCAGTGTCTGCTGTCGGGCGGAGCCGGCTGCAGGGCGACTTGGACGACGTCGCCGAGGTTCCCGCTGATCCGGCCGTCGACCAGTACCTGACGGATGTCGATCTGAGTGTTGGGGTCCGTGACGGTCTGGACGACCTCGAGTTCCGCAATGGGCGGGTTCGACTCGAGCCCCACGACCGGGTCGAAGGTCGAAGTGTCCCAGATCCCTGTGCCGAACAGGATGGTCGGAGCGATGGCGAGCACCGCGAAGAAGGCGATGATCAACAGGCCGGCGATGCCGATCCGGTTGTGTCTGAACAGCTTCCAATTGGCCTTGAAGGACCGGCGGAACAGTGCCCACCTGATCTGCCACAGCGATTGGGCCTTGGCGATCTCCTGTGACTCGACTCCCTCGGCGTTGATCGCGCCGAGTTCGGAGTCGGGTGGTCTTTGGCCCAGATCGGTCATCGCTCAGTACTCCTCAGTGTGAGCCGGAAACTCGGATTCTCGGGTCGAGCACGCCGTACAGCATGTCGACGACGAAGTGGCCGACGAGCGCCAGGACTCCGATGAAGGAGAACGCGGCAACGGCCAACGGGATGTCCTCGCTGGTGACAGACGAGATGAGCACTTCGCCCATGCCCGGCCACGAGAACACGAACTCTGTGATGATGCCCCCGTCGATCACGGTGGCGACGGCGAGCACCAACGAAGTGGTGACGGGGAGGAGGGCCGTTCGTGCTGCGTGTCGATCGCGTACCGCCTTCTCCGGGAGCCCCTTCGCCCGGGCGGTGAGGATGAAGTCCTCCCGCATCGTCTCGAGCATCGAACTCCTCGTCAGCAGCATGATGCCCGCGAAGTTGACGAGCGTGAGCACGAGCACGGGGAGCACGAGGTGTTCGGCGATGTCTCCTGCGTAGGGACGGACATCGACGCCACCAGCACCCCACCAGTAGAAGATGAAACCGGCGAGTACGGCGAGCGAACCGCCGATGCGGGTCGCACGGGCTGGCCCGGCGTCCCGGACCTTGTTCGCGACGTACTGGATGGTGAAGAGAAGCGCCGACGTGACCGCCACGGTCCAGAACAGCTGCATGAAGACCTCGTTGGCGGTGTATGGAGCGTTGCGCCATTCGGTCGGGTCCAGGAACTTGGAGATCGGGAGCAGCCCGAGCCGGGCGGAGAGCAGCCAGATCGCCATCAGCGCGAACCAGGGGTAGAAGACCGTGAGGAGCCCGACACCGCCGACGGTGATCGCCATCTCTCCGGTCTTGCCTCGACGCCACGCCAGGTACTTGCCGGCGATGAACCCGGCCCAGTAGTAGGTGACGACTGCTGTCAGGAAGAGCACGATCGTCCGGGGCAGGCGCTCGGCGATGATCTCGGTGACGGGTCGCGGGTACTGGTTGAACGACACGCCGAAGTCCCCCTGGAAGAACCCGGTGACGTACGTCCAGAACTGCTCGAGGATGGGTCGGTCGAGGCCCAGCCGACGAATGGCGGTTTCAGCGGCCTCCGGCGGAATGTTCGGGTTGGTCCGGAACTTCTGGGTGACGATGTCTCCCGGAAGGGCGTAGAGCAGGAACCAGGTGATCGTGATGAAGACCAGGAACAACACGACGCTTTGAAGGAAGCGTCGGGCCATGTACTTGCCCATTCGTTCGTTCTCCTCTCACACAGAACGGAATTCAGTTGCTACCTGGTCATGCGGACGACAGGCCGGGCATGTTACCGCCGAGTCGTGCGCTCGCACCGGGTTGCTCGATGATCTTCACCCGAGATGAGGATGATCGAACCACACAGTGACGGTGTTGGGTGTGGGTCCCGGACGATCGTCCGGGACCCACACCGACAGCGATGGTGTCAGCTCAGGAGCTGGTCACCGCTGATGTCACTCCACCGAAGTTCTGGAGTCCGTCGAGCACCGTGGTGAACGGGAATTCGACAGTGTTCCGATATGCCTCGATGATCGGGGTCGTGAACAGCACGACGTACGGCAGATCCTCGTTGATGATCGCGTCACCTTGGAAGATCAGGTCGCGTGCCTCTTCGAGCGTCTTCGCCGACTTGAACTCTGCAGCGAGGGCGTCGAACTCGGGGTTGGAATACCCCGGCGTGTTGAAGCCGCCGTCGGCCGAGTCGTTCTCGGTGGTGAAGAAGTCGAACACGTGGTCCGGGAACGGGGTCAGACCCCATCCGAGGATGTACATGTCCCACTCGAGGGCACCGTCGCCGACTGCGAACACCTCGTCCACGATCACAGAGAAGCCGGTGGGCTCAGCTGTGAGCGGGATGCCGAGGTCCGCTGCCCACTCTTCGATGAAGAGCGAGTAGGTGGCACGCAGTGGGTCGTATCCGGGTCCCGGAGCAAGGAGTTCGAGCGGCTGAATGGCGCTGCCATCCGGGCCACGAAGGCCCTCACCCTTGGGGAGCACGTCCCGGTTGTCCTCGTTCCACTCTGGCTCGACGTCCCAGGTCCACCCTGCATCGAGCAGCGTCTGCTTGGCCGTCTCGAAGCGCTGGACCTCGTCCTGGCCGTCACAGATGCCTGCGAGGTCGGGGTTGGCCCAGAAGCTGTTGCCCGGAGGCACGAGCGAGTTGGCTGCAATGGCAGCACCGCCGAGGACGGTGTTCGCCATGAACTCCTTGTCGATCCGGCAGGCGATCGCCTGACGGAACGCCAGATCGTTCATCGGGAACTTGCGAGTGTTGAACGACAGGTAACGGAAGCCGTTCTGCTCGTTCACGAGGACGTTGAGGTCGGGCTCGGAGAGAACCAGGTTCTGCAGACCGCGCTGGAGTCCCAACGGGTTCAGCAGGAAGTCGACCTCACCATCGGTGAGTGCGAGCACTGCCGAGTTCTGGTCCGAGTAGAGCGAGTACACCGTCTCGGAGGCGAAGGGGCCTTCGGTGTAGTCCGAAAGGACGTCACCAGAGGGCTCGCCACCGTACGTCTCGGTGACACCGGAGGTGTTGGTGTACTCGACGGCACCGGAGTCGTAGACCGTGAACTGGCTGCCCTTGTCCCAGTAGTCGGCGATCGCCTCGTTGCGCCAGAAGGCGCCGGGCTCACGCTCGGAGGACACGAAGCCCGTGGCGTTCGGCGCACCGAGACCGGAGGTCGAATACATGCCCTCGAACGTGTCGTTCTCGTCGACGATCGGACCCCAGAAGTGCTCGGGGTAGACGCTGGCAACACCGGTTGCGAACGGCCACACGGCGAGTCCTGCCTCGAAGTTGAAGGTGATCTTCACGGTCTGGGCATCGAGAGCCTCGACCGAGAGGATGCCGTTGCCCGCGGGTGCGGTCTCGTCCTCTTCGGTGGCGGGGTCGTCTTCGACCGGATCGGTGGCGAGTGGCCACTGGGTCGGGATGTTGCCGCCGAGGCCGCCGTACTTCTTGACGGTCTCGAACGTGAAGACGACGTCTTCGGCGTCCATCTGCTCCCCGTCCGACCAGAACACGTCGTCACGGAGCGCCACGGTCACCGAGAAGTTGTCGCCGTCCGCTTCCACAGCGGGGGGCGAGTCGTCTGCGGCGAGCAGCGGAATCAGCGTGTACGTCGGGCCCTGATAGGTGTAGAGCGCGCCCATCGCCGGATTGACATAGCCAGTCCAGACGTCGTTCTCGGTGTCGATAGCGGCCCAGGGGTTGTCGGTGGTCGGATCACTGAAGATCGCGACGGAGTATGTGAATCCCTCAGCGGGGGGCTCGGTGTCACCTTCGGTGGTGTCGGTGGTATCTGCCTGTGTGGTCTCGGTGGTGTCCGAATCGTCCCCGGCATCAGCCTGGGTCGTATCGGTCGTCTCCGAAGAACACGCAGCAGCGACCATCGCCATCACGAGGAACAGCGCAAGCCAGCGCCAGCGGGTAGGGGTGGTTGTCACCAGTTGGTCCTCCAATTTGGTCCTCCCTTACGTTTCGGTCCGGCCAATGGCTGTGACCTACCGACTGCGGGAGTGTAGGGACCGCCCGACCACGGGTGCAACATACGAAGGCGTTGGGCCGAAACGCTCGATGGGTCACTGCTTGTGCCCGAAACCGACCCCAGCGTGTACATCTTGTGTGTAGGGATCCGAACCTGCGTCGCAAAGTGCCAAGTTGGGTCCGGACGAACCTTGGTTTCGGCACGCAACTTGCTGATCGGATCATCGATTCGAGGTTCGCCGCCGAATGCTGTCCCTGAACGATTCGAGCGTCAATGCTGGAACATTCACGCAATCGAAACACGCGACGAGCCAGGAGCAGACCACCAATGGAGCGAGCGGACCGATGGTTGTCGAGACAGGACCAGTCAGGGGTTCGTGTATCGCCGGCCGTATGCACAGCCTGTCGACGAAGGACAGCCCCCGCCGCAGCGAGGGCTGTCCGATCGTCGGGCTGGGGAGACTTGAACTCCCGACCTCTTGACCCCCAGTCAAGCGCGCTA
>CBDTXZ010000152.1:0-7297 GCA_965364515.1 uncultured bacterium | reverse complement strand
CGGATCGCCCGTTCGTGTGCCACGAAGACTCGCTCGGGGCCGGGAGGCAGGTGGGGTTCCATCTCGGACCACGTGTGGCGTTGGGCGACGACCTCCGTGAGCGGTCCCAATGTCCAACGCGCCGGGCCCTCCGCCACGGCCGAAGATGCCAGCTCGACGGGTCCCTCCAGGGCCAGCCGGTAGCGGATGTGCTCGTCGACCGCCCACAACTGCTTGCCGCGTTCGACGGCCGCCTGGCAGTGGAGCCGCAGGGTCAGGAGCTGGTCCCATTCCCGACTGGCGCAGAACCCGTCGATCGAGCGGATCAGCGTGTCGGTGTCTGCGAGATCGACGGCGTCCAGCACCGCCTTTGGCAGGCTCATCCGGCCTCGGGGCCGGTTGCCACCGGGCGTCGAGGGTCGGCGGACCAGTCACTCCAAGAACCTTCGTAGAGCGTTCCACCCTGTACGCCGGCGACTTCCATCGCGAGCAGGTTGTGGCAGGCAGTGACCCCGCTCCCGCAGTAGACGACGGCGTTCTCCATTCCTTCGAATCGCTCCGAGATCGCCTCGGGGTCGAAGCGTTGACTCTCCTGTGCCAGGTTGTCGGTGAACGGGAGGTTGATGGCCCCAGGGATGTGTCCGGCTGCCGGATCGATGGGCTCGTGCTCGCCTCGATATCGGTCGGCCGCTCTGGCGTCGATCACCGGCCCGCCCCAATCGGCGACGGCGTCGGCATCGACGACCCCCGACCACTCGCTGATGGAAGGGAAATGCCCACGTTTGACGACCGGGACGGCCGTGCTCGTCGGATGCCCGGCAGCGCGCCAGGCCACGAGCCCCCCGTCGAGCACCTGCACTCTGGTGTGTCCGACCGATCGGAGCATCCACCACATTCGCGAGGCGATGGCGCCGGCCGATGCGTCGTAGACGACGACGTGATGATCCTTGTCGAGCCCGAGACGGCGGAGCGTCTCCGTGAACTCTCTCGGCGTGGGCAGCGGATGGCGGCCGGGGCCTTCGGGTCGGCTCAGGTCCGTCTCGAGGTCGACGAACACCGCGCCGGGAAGATGGGCGTCGCCGTACTCGACCCGGCCTGCGGCGGGATCCGCCAGGTACCAGCGGACGTCGAAGATCCGGAGGTCGCGCCTGGCCAGAATCGCCGACAGCTCAGATGTCGAAATGAGCGGTTTCACGTGTGCGAACCTACTCCCCGAACCAGCGGCCGACGAGGTTGAGCAACACCGTCCCTACGACGCTGATCACGATCATCGACGTGATCGGAGCGAAGATCGTGGTTCGCTCGTTCTCGATCCGGATGTCGCCCGGCAGGTTGCCGAACCAGGACATGAGTCCGAGCTTGGCGAGAATGCCGACGGCGATGAGCGCCGCCCCGATTGCGATCAGCGCATTTGCCATTGCTCAGCCCGACTCGTCGTCGGTGTTCGACTCGTCGTTGGAGCGCAGTTCGTCACCGAGCTGGCTGAGGGTCTTGCCGATCGCAGAGAAGAACGTCGACGTCGCTTCCTTGACCTGGTCGCGGACTTCGGGGTCCCGCATGGACTCCGAGATCGAGTCGACGAGGGACTGGGCGGCGGTCCCGATCGTGGTGAATGCCTGCCGGACATCCTCCTCCGCCGGGCCGTCTTCGCCCACGATCTCGCGGTATCTGGTCCTCAGCTTCGAGCCGAGCACGGCGAACTGCTCCGACGCCTGGCGCCAGGCGTCATCCGGCGGCTCCTGACCGAATCCGTCGTCTCTAGGATCGTTGTCGTGCGTCTCCACCTGCTCGATGGTACCTACGAACTCTTCCGGTCCTACTTCGGTGTTCCTCCCCGGACGGCACCCGATGGGCGTGAGGTGGGGGCGATCCGGGGGCTGATCGAGACGACGCTCGCCCTTCTCCGCGAGCCCGACGTGACCCACGTCGCGGTTGCCACCGACACGGTGATCACTTCGTTTCGCAATGACATGTTCGACGGATACAAGACGGGTGAGGGCATCGAGGCGGAGCTGGTTGGCCAGTTCCACCTGGCTGACCGGATCTTCTCGGCGATGGGCGTCGTGCTGTGGGACATGATCGACTTCGAGGCAGACGACGCGCTTGCGACGGCCGCCGCTCGCTGGGCCGACGATGTGGAACAGGTCGTGATCCTGTCACCTGACAAGGACATGGCTCAGTGTGTCGTGGACCATCGGGTGGTGACCTACGACCGGCGGAACAAGAAGATGTACGGGTTCGACGAGGTCGTGGAGAAGTTCGGAGTGGAGCCGGCCTCCATCCCCGACTATCTCGCGCTCGTCGGAGACACTGCCGACGGTGTGCCCGGACTGCCCGGTTGGGGAGCGAAGTCGTCTTCGGTGGTGTTGAGGCGGTACGGCCACCTCGAGGAGATCCCGGCCGCGGCAGAGGACTGGGACGTCTCGGTTCGCGGCGCAGCAAAGCTGGCTGCGACCCTGGATGAGCATCGAGAGGATGCACTGCTCTATCGGGAGCTCACCAGGCTCAGGCGTGATGTTCCGCTCTCCGAGTCATTGGACGATCTCGAGTGGCGGGGTGTTCGCCGTGGGGAGTTCCTGGCCATGTGTGACGAGTTGGGCTTCGGTGAGGACACCCGGAGCCGACCCCATCATTGGCAGGACTGAGCGTCGAAGCGCTTCAGTCCCGACGCCGGTAGCGATAGCGATACCGTTCGACGAAGCCTTCGCTTCGATACAACTGGAGTGCCGGCTCGTTGACCGCCCCAACCTGGAGATACACCTCTTCTCCCCGCTCCGCTGCCCACGCCATCAATCGTCTGAGCAGCGAACGTCCGTGTCCGCGGCGCCTGACATCGGAGTCGACGGAGATGTCGAACAGCCCCGTCATGCCTTCGGTCGAGACCGCTCGACCGGCGCCGACAATGTGCCTGCCTTCGGTGCTGAAGAGGACGACGTTGTCGGCGTCGAGTCGTCTGGCGGACGCAGCCGCTTCGGCGAATCTGGCCGGTAGCGAGGCGCGGGGTGACAGCCATGCAAGCCAGTCCTCGACCGAGCAGGTCGGGCCGACGTCTCCGGTCGAGCCTCGGGCGGCCATCACGATGGTGTCTCCGGTCTCGGTCCAGCCGGAGAGATGCTCGTCGAGCCAGCCGTCCATGGTGGTCTGCCGGATCGCGGGACGCAGCGAACGCTCCCGATACAACCGATCGATGACGTCCAGCCGGCGCTCCGTTTCGGCTCCTCCGGGGCGTTCGCCGTGCAATGCAACCGAGTTGAGTCGTCTGACGTAGCCGTCGGAGAGATGGGCCCTCCATGCTCCGAGTCGTTCGACCCCGGCAGAAGGGACCGCCTGCTCCGAAGCTCGCTCGATTCGGAGGTCGTCGATCACGCCCGTGCGAGTGCGGCCATCGCGGCGTTGTGGCCGCACATCCCGTGTGAGCCTCCGCCGGGCGGCGTGGACGACGATCCCAGGTAGACGCCGTCGAGCGGAGTGGTGTACGGGTTGGCCTGTGGGAACGGGCGGAAGACGAGCTGGGTGGCGGTGTGGGCACCGCCGGAGATGTCGCCTCCGACGTAGTTCGGGTTGCGCCGCTCGAGGTCGGCAGGTGAGAAACGGTGCGTGTCGAGCACCAGGTCGGAGAAGCCGGGCGCCAGTTCCTCGATGCGCCTCGTGATGGTGTCCGTGAAGTCGTGCGTCGACCCGTTCGGGACGTGCGCGTAGGCCCACGCCGTGTGCTTGCCTTCGGGTGCCCTGGTCTCGTCGAACAGGGACTGTTGTCCCACCAGGACGAAGGGGTCGGGCGCAGGACTGCCCTTGAATGTCAGGCTCTCGGCTCTGTCGATGTCGACGGCGGTTCCTCCGATGTGGATCGTTCCGGCCCTTCTCAGTTGGGGGTCGGTCCACGGAATCGGGCCGTCGAGTGCGTAGTCCACCTTGAATGCGGCCGGCCCGTAGCGAAATCTGCTCGCCCGTTTCAGATAGCCAGATGGCAGGCGGTCGCCTGCGATCGCGGCGAATCCGGTCGGCGTGACGTCGAGGATGGTGATCGGTGTCTGTGGGATCTCGGCCAGGTCGCCGATCATGGTGCCGGTCTCGATCACTCCGCCAAGGCCCTCGATGTACGAGGCGAGCGCCTGGGCGATCGAGCCTGAGCCGCCTCGGGCGATCGGCCAGCCGAACACGTGGCCGGTCACCATGAGCAGCCAACCGAAGGACGCCGAGAGCGGATGCGTGAGCGGGAGGAACGCGTGGGCGGCGCAGCCGGCGAACAGCGCCCGCGCCTCGGCCGTCTCGAATCTGTGGTTGGTGGTGAACTTCGCCGGCGCGATCGAGTTGAGGCCGAACCGCGCGACGGTCAGGGGATGTTTCGGGAGGCCGATGAGCGGTCCGAGGATGTGCTGGGAGATCTGGGGCCACTGGTCGGCCCATCTCGACAGGAGGCGGTGATAGGTTGCGCCGTCGAGCCCGAGCTTGGCCGCGGTCTCGGCGATGTCGCGTTCGAGCATCACCGAGCGTCCGGGCGCGATTGCATGGCCGAGCGGGGCGTCTGGCTGGATCCACTCGAGCCCGTGCTCTGCGAGCGGGAGCTGGGAGAGGAACGGCGACCCCATTGCCAGCGGGTGGAACGCCGAGCAGACGTCGTGCCGGAATCCGGGAAGCGTCAGTTCCTCGGTTCGGGTGCCGCCGCCGATCGTCTGTGCGCCCTCGATGATGAGCACCTTGCGCCCGGTCTGGGCGAGAGTGGCGGCGGCTGACAGCCCGTTTGGGCCCGACCCGACGACGACGGCGTCGAATTCAGTCAACATCGCTCCTCTGGGCTTGGCGCATGCGGTCGATGATGCGGATGTCGGTGTCACCCGCCATCCGCTTGTTGGCGATCTGGGCGGGCCCGATGAGTCGGAACCGTTGCGGCAGGAAGGGTCTGATCTTGCCGAGTGCCGCCAGGTTGAAGTCGAGCCATCGTTGTCGCCATGGTCCCCATTTCACGCCGTACATCTCCTGGAGCGGCTGGGGCAATGTCCCGAACGATGCGAACGAGATGAAGCCCCACATCCATTTGACACCTCTGGGGACCGGTCCGGAGGCGATGATGTCCGCAACGTCCTGAGCGACGTCGGTGAGCTTCATCACATCGGAATGCACCATCTCGTCGACGTAGGCCTCCATCTCCTCGTAGGTGGCCGGCACCTTGTCTGCGGGGAGGAGGATGAGCTCGGCGGCGATCAGGTTCTCGGTGTGGTACCGCTGGCGCTCATCGGCGGTGAGTTTGCGAACGGTTCGTTCGAAGAAGTAGATCGATGAGACCTCGAGGGCGGCGTGAACCCACAGCAACTGGTCGTGGTCGAGGGCGTCGTAGCGCCCACCGGTGACGGGATCGATGCCGTTCACCTTCAGGTGCAGCTTGTTGATCTTGTCGGCCGCTTCCTGTGCTTCGGCCTTGGACCCGAATGTCACGGTCGACTGGAGCATGAGGGTCCGGATGAGGCGCGCCCAGGGGTCTCGCGAGTACATCGACGTCTGTCTGGCGCCGGCTGCGATCAGGGGATGTGCGGCGTGCATGAGCAGGGCGCGGGCGCCACCGAAGAGCACCGTGAGCTCGCGGTTCACCTCCCAGGTGATGCTGTCGGGGCCGAAATATCCGGGGTCGCTCATCACCGAGAGCCTACGAGTGTCGAGGGGCTTTGAGACGTTCATGTCAGACGTTCGCCGGCCACTCTTGACGATTCGAGAAAATTCGAATAGGGTATCCATACCAATAAAGTCGAACGTTCAATCATGAGCAAGCATTCGAATGTATGTTTGACATTCGGCGAGGTTGGATAACAAGGCCGTGATCGAAGCAGTGAAGACACAGGTGAACATGACCAACGCACGACATTTCAATCTGGGGACCGAGCGCCGGCCTTTCACGGTGGACATCGCCGTGAATCCTTTCTACGACCTCCTCATGGCGATCTGGTCTTCGAACGAGAAGGACGAGCGAACGATGGCCTCCGAGATCGGAACCGACTGGCTCGAGGCCTTCGCCGCAGCCACTCCGGACGATGCTCGCAGCAAGCTCGAGGGCATTGCCGGCGAGGCGTCGCAATTCGCCTTGTGGCTCGTCCTGGGCCTCGTCGCCGATCAGGCGACGGAGATCTCCACCATCGACGAAGCCATCGAGTGGCTCGCCGCGGCAGACGTTCGCAACCGAATCGTCGCCCAGGCGTGCTGGAGCAGCTCCGAGGACGATGTCTGCGCAGCGCTGGAGGGCGATGGCGAGGCTCTCGAACAGGTCATCGACGAATTCCATCGCGCCTCATCGGAACAGTCCGGCGCCTATGCGGGCAAGCGCCCTGAGATCGTCGAGGATCTGGTGCGGACCATCGATCCCGACGTATCGACGCTGCTGGCGGACACACTGTCGGAGATCCGCCGGGAAGCCTTCACCGAGAACGAGGAAGAGTGGACGCGAGCCCTCGAGCGCAGTGCCGAGGCGGTCTCGCTCGCAGTTCCGGGTTCGCAGCCCGTTGGGCTGATCGAGCGCATCACGAATGGAATCGACTTCGAGTTGCCGATCGGGATCACCCGGATCGTGCTCGTGCCTTCGATCGTCATCCGGCCGTGGTCCATGGTCAGCGAGACGGGATCCACCGTCGTGATCGTCTACCCGGTCGCCGAAGAGCACCTCAACGACGATCCCGACGCCGCTCCCAGTTGGCTCGTCAACTACTACAAGGCGCTCGGTGACGCTCGCCGCCTCAAGATCCTTCGTCGGCTCTCCGCCGGCCCCGCCGATCTCGGAGAGCTCGCCGAGCTCGTCGGGATGGCCAAGACCTCGACGTTCCATCACATCGGTGTGCTCCGCTCGGCCGGACTCGTCAGAGTCCACGTCGGCGGATCCAACGCCGGTACCTATGACCTCCGGCCGCAGGCGTTCTTCGACGCCGATGGCCTCCTCGACAAATACCTCACCCTGGAAGGGATGAACCAATGATCAATCAATATCTCCTCGAACCATTCTCAGCCTCGTACCGAACCTTCGACGACTCCGGCCACGCCATCACCGACGAGGTGGTGCGGACGACATTCCGTGAGCGAGTCGGGGCCCGTCTCATCCATCTCGGACAACAGATCAGCGGCCCGGTCACGGATCCGCGCATGGCCGCCTGACGGCCGAACGCCCACCGGACACCAGTCCGGAACAAGGGAGGTCCTCTCACAACGGGGATCCCGGCTCAGCCGGGATCCCCGTCTCCCTTTGGGTCGGGCTGGCGCCCTCCCGCTGTCGGCCGTCGGCTGTCGGCTGTCGGCTGTCGGCTGTCGGCTGTCGGCTGTCGGCCAATCTCGTGCGGTTGGA
>CBDTXZ010000151.1:0-7424 GCA_965364515.1 uncultured bacterium | reverse complement strand
GCCACGATGCGGTTGCCGTGGTGTTTCAGCAACTGGGTCTCGGCGATCGATCGAACTCGATACGAATGGCGGGCCGAGCCGACGGTCACACTCTTGACGGGAGGGAGGGACTCGGAGCGGTTGCGGAACAGATGGAAGCCCAACTGACGCGAGAAGTCCCGGCATACCTTCGTGCCACGCACGCTGTTGCCGCGATCGTCGACGAGAGGAGAGAACACTCCGAGCCCGGCCTGGCCGGGCACGAGACCGGCGATTCCACCGGAGACGCCGCTCTTGGCGGGAAGCCCCGTCTCGAACGCCCACTCGCCCGAGTAGTCGTACATGCCGGCGGTGTACATGACGCTCAAGACGTCGGCGATCGCGCCGGAAGGTGCCACCACTTCATCCGTCACCGGGTTTCGGCCGCCGTTTGCGAGGGTCGCCGTCATGACCGCGAGATCCCGGCTGGTGACCAGAACCGAGCACTGGCGGAAGTAGTCGTCGAGGATCTCGTCGACGTTCTCTTCGAGAGCGCCTGCAGTCCGCAGCAAGTGGGCGATCGCTCGATTGCGATGCCCGGTGGCGCGTTCGGATTCGTACACGGCCTCGTCGACGGACAACTCCCGGCCGGCGAATGCGCTCAGGATGTCGAGGATCCGGCCGAAGCGTCTCTCGCTGCTGCCCTTCACGAGGGCCACGGTGGTGATGGCTCCGGCGTTCACCATCGGGTTGTGTGGACGGTTGGTGCCGTCCAGGATGATCGAGTTGAAAGCGTTGCCGCTCGGTTCCACCCCGACGCGCTCCAGCATCGGGGCGGGCCCATTGTCGGCGAGAGCCAAGGCGTAGACGAAGGGCTTCGACACCGACTGGATCGTGAAGAGCCGGTCCGCGTCTCCGGTGTCGTAGACGAAACCGTCGATCGTGCACAGGCTCATCCCGAACCACGACGGGTCCGCCTTGGCGAGCTCGGGGATGTAGTCGGCGAGCATGCCGGCGTCGTCACCGGCGTGACGGGCGTGGAGTGCTTCGAGTTGCGCGGGGATGACTGGCATGGCACCCGCATGTAACAGACCGAGTGGGGACATCTCATCACGGGACTGTTTCGGCTTCGTTACGGGGGTCGGGTTCCCGACCGTCGCCGTGGGGACTACCCGGGGCCCCGGGTTAGCATCGCGGCCGTGCACGCGCTGTTCGCTCAGATCGCCTATCCGCCGATTCCCATCTTCGAGGTCGGGCCGCTTCGGCTGTCGCTCCACGGGTTGTTCGCCGCCATCGGTTTCGTCGCCGGCGGCGCACTGGCAACCCGATATCTGGTGCGCCGGGGATATGACGGCGACAAGTTCCAGTCGGTGCTGTCCTGGGCGCTCGTCGGCTCGCTCCTCGGCGCCAGGTATCTCACATCGCCGGCGACGCTGCTGGCCGGCGGCTCACTCGCCGATGCGCTCAATCCGATCAACGGGAACTTCTCGATCATGGGTGGCTTCGCCGGCGGCATCCTTGCCGCATGGTGGCGCATGAACCGGGTCGAGTTGGCCAGGCTCCCATCGTTCGACGCAGCCGCCTACGGGCTGGTGCTGGGCACGATCGTGGGTCGCATCGGCGACCTGGCGATCGTCGAGCACCTGGGGAGGGCGACCGATGTCGCCTGGGGATATGCGATTCGGCCCGGCTACGACGTGGCACCGCAACACAATGCCCTCGAGTGTTCCGCCGCGGAGGCGGGAGCGGACGGGATCTGCGGCGTGTACCACCACGTCGCCGCCTACGACATGCTCGGTGCAATCGTGTTCTTCTTCATCTTGATGCAGATCGAACGCCGGGTGACGTTGCGATACGGCCAGCTGTTCTCGATCTGGATCGTCTGGTACGGCCTCCAGCGCTTCGTGCTGGATTTCCTTCGCTTCGGGAACGGGGACGCCACGGTCGGCTCGTTCACCTGGAATCAGGTGAGTGGCCTGGCAGGGTCGCTGCTCGGAGTCGGATTGTTCCTCTGGTACGGACGAACCCAGGAGATCTCGTCGCGTGAGAACGATCTCGCGATCGCCGGTGAACCAGCCGAGGCGCCGTCGAGCGCCTGAGCCGTCCACCCTTGCCGTGGTGTGATTCCGGGGGTAGCGTCCCGACACATGAGCACCCGCCTGTACGCACTCGGCGTCTTTGCCGGCCCCCGGGCCGGGTCGATGTGATGCGCTGAGCGACAGGAATCGCGGAGACCCGGAGCCGGCGGCTTCGGGTTTTTTCTTGCCCGGGCGCCTCGAGGAGACAGATGGAACCAAACGAACGCAAGGCAGTCAGAGTCGAAGGCGAATCCGAGCAGTCGGTCGTCGAGGTCGGATCGGTCAGATTCGGTCACGACCCCTTTCCCGTGATCGCGGGGCCCTGTGCCATCGAGTCCGAAGATCAGATCCAGTCGGTGGCGGCGGCCGTCGCCGATGCCGGCGGGTCGATGCTGCGAGGCGGCGCCTACAAACGGGGAAGCTCACCGTACGACTTCAGCGGCCTCGGCGCCGAGGGCCTCCGGATGCTCGGCCGCGCCGGAGCCGATCATGATCTCCCGGTCGTGACGCAGGTGCTCGAACCCGATCAGGTCGGTCCTGTCGCCGAGGTCGTCGACATGATCGAGATCCATTCCGGATCCATGCAGAACTTCGAGCTGTTGCGGGTGGCCGGCCGGGCCGGCAAGCCGGTGTTGCTGCGCCGGGCGCCATCGGCGACAGTCGACGAGTGGCTCTGGGCTGCCGAATACGTGCTCGCAGAGGGCAACCCCGACGTCGTTCTCGTCGAGCGCGGGATCCGGACGTTCGGGGGTGCCTCGACGGACACGCTCGACATCAGCTCGATCCCGGCGGTTCGTGAACTCAGCCATCTGCCGGTGATCGTGGATCCCTCCCATGCAGCGGGTGGCTCGGCCAAGGTCGGGCCGCTGGCGCTCGCCGCCCAGGGTGTGGGAGCGGACGGCCTGGTTCTCGAGGTCCATCCCGACCCGGGCAGCGCCAAGTCGAACCAGTCACAGCTCTCGCTGGAGGAGTGGTCGGCGCTGATGTTCCGGCTCGGCGTCAATCGGATGCGGGCCCACATCGACCTGGTCGACCGGGAGATCGTGAGGCTGTTGGCGAAGCGGCAACAGATGTCTCTCGAGATCGGTCGCGTCAAGGCCGAGCGCGGGCTCCCGATCTTCGCCCCCGAACGCGAGAAGGAGTTGATGGAGGTGATCCGCAAGGAGGCGGAACTGTCCGGCATCCGTCCCGACCACGTCGAGGCCCTGTTCCACCTCGTCCTCGCCGAGTCGAGAGCCGTCCAGGAGCTCCGCCGCGACTGAACCCGTTCTTGTGACGGGAATGCTCGTAATACGGGGGTTGGCGTCACAAGAACGGGTAATCCGCGCCGCTCACTAGGTTCTCGGCCCATGACGCATCCGATCCGTATCGCAGTCCAGATCCGGCCGCAGCACGCCGAATACCGCGACATCCGCAAGGCCGCAGTCGAAGCCGAGGAACTGGGCGTGGACATCGTCTACAACTGGGACCACTTCTACCCGCTGTACGGCGGATCACCCGACGCAAACACGGGCAAGCACTTCGAGTGCTACACGATGCTGGCGTCCTTCGCCGAGGTGACCGAACGGGTCGAGATCGGCGCGCTCGTGACCTGCAACTCATACCGAAATCCCGAGCTGCTCGCAGACATGGCACGGACCATCGATCACATCTCCGATGGCAGGTTCATCCTCGGAATCGGCTCGGGATGGTTCGAGAAGGACTACGACGAGTACGGCTACGAGTTCGGGACCGCCGTCGGTCGGCTCAAGGACCTCCGCGACTCGCTGCCGCGGATCGAGTCACGGCTCGCCAAGCTCGACCCACCTCCGATCAGGGACATCCCGATCCTCATCGGCGGTGGCGGCGAGACCATGACCCTCCGGTACACGGCTCGTCACGCAGACATCTGGCACGGCTTCGGCAAGCCGGAGGTGATCGCCCACAAGAACAAGGTGCTCGACGACTGGTGCGAGAAGGAGGGGACCGACGCCTCGAAGATCGAGCGTTCGGTCGGCATCGAGCCCAGGCACTTCGACAAGGCCGAAGCGTTCCTCGAGGCCGGTTCGACCCAGTTCACGATCGAACTGAACGGCCCTGACTACGACATGGGCCCGGTCCGTGAGCTCCTGGAGTGGCGCGCCACGAAGTGAACCCGTTCTTGTGACGGAAACATCGACATTGTCTGCGTTCCCGTCACAAGAACGCACTCAGGTGTCTTCGAGGGTCTCTGCGATCAGGAGGTCGACGACGTCTCGGAGGGCTTCGTCGGTGGTCTTTCCTTCGTTGATCGAGCGCTGGAACTCAGCCAGCTGTCTGGCCGCCGACGTGCCCTGCCTGGCGATCACCCTGGCGTGTTCCACCTCTGCGACGCACCCCAACGCCTCGGCATCCTGCCGCAGCAGTTCGACCAGTTCATCGATGAGCTCGTGGAAGGGAACCAGGGCCGACTTCCCGTAGTCCATCAGGTCGCCGGCGGTCCCATAGCGCTGCGCCCGCCACACGTTCTCCGACACCAGCATGTTGGCGTAGGTCCTCCAACGTTGATTGGAGGTGCGAAGACGGAAGAGCATGTGCAGGAGGCAGCGGTAGAGAGCAGCGATCGTGATGGCGTCCTTCCACCGGGTGCAGATGTCGGAGATCCGCATCTCGAGTGTCGGGTATCGAACCGACGGCCGGATGTCCCACCAGATCTTCGACGCGTCGGGGATGAGCCCCGCCTCGACCAGCACGTCCACGTGGCGCTGATACTCCGACCAGGAGTCGAAATGCTCCGGCAGACCGGTGCGCGGCATCGTCCGGAAGACGTTCATCCGATAGCTCTTGAGGCCGGTGTTCCTCCCGCCCCAGAACGGTGACGACGTGCTCAGGGCGAGGAGGTGGGGCAGGAAGTACGACACCTGATTCATCAGGTCGATCCTCATCTCGGGATCTTCGATCCCGGCGTGGACGTGCATCCCGCAGATGACGAGACGGTTGGCGACGACCCCGAGGTCGGATGCGAGCGTCTGGTACCTCTCCTTGTCGGTCGACATCTGCTCCCACCAGAGGGCGAACGGATGGGTGGAGGAGGCGATGATGGCTGCGTCGTGCTTCTCGGCGACGGCACCGAGATTCCTCCGGAGCTCGCTGAGGTCCATCGCGAGGTCATGAATGCTCGAGTGCGGACGCGTCCCCACCTCCATCTGCGCTCGCAGGAATTCGGGCGTGACCCGGTCGCCGATCGAGCCGTAGGCTTCGTCCCACAGTTCCTTCTTCGGATCGGCGACGAGATTGCGAGTGATCGGATCGACCAGCAGGTATTCCTCTTCGATCCCGACGGTCAACGATGGAGCTTTCATCATCGAGCGACCCTACCGCTGCGATCTCAGCCGTGGCGGAGTGCGCCGTGGAGTTTGTCGCCGATGGCGGGAGCGGTCACATGATGGTCTGTGCGGCGGTATGTCGAGATCGCTCCGCCTCGTCGCGCACCGAACAGCCTTCGAGATGATCGTTGACGAGTCCCATCGCCTGCATGAACGCGTACGAGGTCGTCGGGCCGACGAATGTCCAGCCTCGACGTTTCAGGTCTTTCGCGAGTGACGTCGAGGCCGGAGTTGTGGCGGCCAACTCCTCCGGGGCAGGGCTGTCCGCCTCGAACCAGCGATAGAAGTACGCGCCGAGCGAACCGAACTCGTCGATCAGTCGAAGGGCTCGGCCGGCGTTCCCGACGGTCGACGTGATCTTGCCTCTGTGACGCACGATTCCGGCGTCGCCGAGGAGCCGTTCGATGTCGGTGTCGTCGTAGAGCGCCACCGCGGCCGGATCGAAGTCCTCGAAGGCGACCCGGAAGTTCTCTCGCTTTCGCAGAATGGTCAGCCACGACAACCCGGACTGAAAGCCTTCGAGGCAGATCTTCTCGAACAGGCGCCGGTCGTCGGTCACACCGAACCCCCATTCGGTGTCGTGATACTCGGCGTAGTCGGGCGTGGATGCGCCCCACCAGCACCGTGCGATTCCGTAATCGCCGACCACGAGCTCCATCATCGGGACGCTAATGATCGAACGTGAACAAAGCCTGAACTCGGCGTCTTCGGCTTCGGGTTGTTTCCCGGCCGACCGTAGATTTCATGACATGACTCTGGATACGAGGACAGATCCGATCGTCGAGGCCCCGCCTCCACCGTGGGTGGGATGGATCGCCGGCGCCGCTGCGGTTGCGGCGTCACTCGGCATCAGCGAGCTGATCGCCGGCCTCGTCTCGGGTGTGCCCTCGCTCATCGTGGGTGTGGCGACGCTCGTCATCGACACGGCTCCGAAGCCCGTGAAGGATTTCGCGATCGAGGTGTTCGGCACCAATGACAAGCTCGCCCTCGGCGTGGGCATCGTGGTCGTGAGCCTCGCGCTCGGCGCCTGGGTGGGAGTCCGGACCGGGGTCGATCGGAGGGTGGGTCCGATCGTGTTCGCTGCGTTCGGTCTGTTCGGTGGGCTCGCCGCCGCCCGCGCCTCCGGCGCAGGCACCTTCGCCTCGATCTTCGCCGGCGCCGCTTCGGCCGCAGTCGGCGTGATCGTCCTCCGTGCACTCGTCGGGTTCGGAGGTCGGCGTCACGGGACTCACACCGATCAGGATCGCCGCACCTTCCTGGTCAGTGCCGGATCCACGATGCTCTTCGCTCTCGTGGCGGGGCTGGTGGGCCGAAGCCTCTCCGAGTCCACGACCGAGACCGTTGCGGCTCGGGGTGACGTGTCGCTTCCCGAACCCGTACAGCCGGCAGCGGCCCCGACTGACGCGATGACGCTCGACGTGGATGGCATCTCGCCCCTCGTGACCCCCACCGAAGACTTCTACCGGATCGACACCGCCTTCGTCCCGCCGCGCGTCGACGCCTCGACCTGGTCGATGCGGATCACGGGGCTCGTCGACCGCGAGGTCGAACTGACCTACGACGACCTGCTCGAGATGGACATGGTCGAGCGCTACATCACGATCGCCTGCGTCTCGAACGAGGTGGGCGGAGGCCTCGTCGGGAACGCCAAATGGCTCGGTGTACCACTCGGCGAAGTGCTCGACCTGGCGGGAGTTCAGCCTGGAGCGGAGCAACTCGTCGGTCGGTCGGTGGACCGCTTCACCGTCGGATTCCCGGTCGAGGCGGCCTTCGACGGGCGCGATGCCCTCGTCGCCGTCGCGATGAACGACGAGCCGCTGCCGATCGAGCACGGGTTTCCGGCTCGACTCGTGGTTGCGGGCCTGTACGGATACGTCTCCGCCACGAAGTGGCTCGAGGAGTTGCAGCTCACCGAGTGGGACGCCTTCGACGCCTATTGGATTCCGAGAGGGTGGGCCAAGGAGGCTCCGATCAAGACCCAGACCCGCATCGACACGCCGCGTCCCGGGCGCATCTCCGAGGGTCCACGGGCGATCGCCGGGGT
>CBDTXZ010000150.1:0-7473 GCA_965364515.1 uncultured bacterium | reverse complement strand
TGCGCGACTTCCGCAGCCTCAGAGCCTGGCATTCCGCTCAGTCGTTCATCCTCGATGTATACCGAGTGACAAGTCACTTCCCTGCCGAAGAACGATTCGGTCTGACCCAGCAACTACGGCGAGCGGCCGTATCAATCGCATCGAACATCGCAGAAGGCTGCGGCCGTGACACCGACGCAGACATGGCGCGTTTCCTCACGATTGCAACGGGTTCGGCAAGCGAATGCGAGAGCCAAATCGTCACCGCAAGAGCCCTCGGGATGCTGAACGAGACCCAAGCCGTGAAGCTGGTGGACGATGTCGAGCACTTGCGGCGACAGATCCACAACTTCAAGCGAGCGATACGCAACTGACCCCGCATGAGAAGGGCGCACAGCGCATACCTCAGAGCGCATACCGCTTGGGCGTAACCGCGCTGAAACGTTGCGACCAGTACCCTCCCGCCCATGCGCTTTGGAGTCTTCACCTTTGCCGGGGTCGAGATGGACGATCGGGGGGCGGGACTTCCCGTTCCGGTCGATCGTCGGTACGACAACAAGACCGTGTGGGACACGACCGAGCAACTGATCCAGCTCGGCGTGACGGCCGACGAGCTCGACTACGAGTCCTTCTGGTTCACCGAGCACCACTTCCAGTACGAGGGATACGAGGTCACACCGAACGGCATCCAGCTCTGCACGTGGCTGGCGGCGAAGACCGAGCAGATCAAGCTCGGCACCATGTTCAACGTGGTTCCACAGTGGCATCCGCTGCGGCTCGCCGAGGACTTCGCAACGCTTCACAATCTGTCGGGCGGACGCGGTCTGCTCGGGGTCGGACGAGGCACCGTTCCCCGCGAGGTTCAATCGCTGAGCCCCTTCGGCGTCTCGATCGGCTCGCACGACAACCCGGATCAGAAGGACGCCGACACGATCAACCGTGAGGTGTTCGCCGAGTCGATGGAGATCATCAAGAAGGCACTCGACAACGAGACCTTCTCACACGACGGCACCTACTTCCAGCTTCCGCCCGCCGGTATCCCGGACCGGGGCGGCACGGTCCAGAACCTCACGCTGCTCCCCCGCCCGCTGTATCCCTACGAGATCTGGCAGCCGGTGACCAGCCCCCCGACTCTCGAGGTCGTTCCGCGGTGGGGACACAACGCAGTGTTCTGGCTCCAGAATCACAGGTTCATCGCTTCGTTCTGGGAGAGGTACGGCGAGCTGTATTCCGACGAGCACGGCGTCGAACTCCAGCCGCACGAGAATCGGATGCTCGTGCTGTCGGTGCGAGTGGCCGACACGCACGAACAGGCAATCGACTCGAGCCGCCCCGGTCACGACGAGTTCTGGAAGTTCCTCGGGCCGTACGGGTGGTCGCGGGGATATGCCGGATCGGACGGCAAACCGGTCGGTCCGGGCCTGATCCCGACCCTCGAGGAATCGATCGAGAACAAGACGTGGGTGGTCGGAACGGCCGATGAGGTGGCAGAGGGCATCGCCTTCTACCGCGACACCATCGGGCTCGACTACATCACACTGTTCCCCCAGTTCGCCGGAGACCCGTACGGGCTGGTCGAGGATCAGCTGCACCGATTCCGCGAGGAAGTGGTCCCGCTGCTCTGATGGAGCCCCTCGTCGAGCCTGGAAGACCGCGAGCGCTGGTCATCCATGCCCATCCGAGCACCGCGTCGTTCAATCACCACCTGGCCCATGTGACGGTCGATGCCCTGTCGACCAGCCACGACGTCGAGTTGCTCGATCTGTATCGGATCGGCTTCACACCAGAGATGACGCTCGAAGAGCATCATCGGTACCACTCGGAGGACCCGATCGTCGATCCGATGGTCGCTGCACACGTCGAGTCGCTGTCGGATGCCCACACGTTGGCGTTCGTGTTCCCGACCTGGTGGTCGGGTCCCCCGGCGATGCTGAAGGGATGGCTCGAGAAGACGATGGTCCCCGGCGTGGCGTTCCACTTCGACGAACGTGGCAGGGTTCGACCGGCGTTGCACACCGTACAGCGGGTGATCGGCATCACTACCTACGGGTCGCCCCGCTGGAAGATGACACTCGTCGGCGATGGCGGGAAGCGGACCCTGCTCCGGGCTCTGCGCATGAACATCCCTCACCGAAGCGAACGGATCTGGCTGGGCATGCACTCCTTGGATGCCTCGACTCCCCTGCAGCGGGACGCGTTCGTCGAACGCGTGGACGGGAAGTTGCGATCGTTGTGAGAGCGCTGATCGTTCAAGCCCATCCAGATCCGACGTCGTTCAGTGCACACCTCGCCAATGCCGTGAGAGACGGACTCGAGCTCGGCGCCCACGAGCACAGGACGATCGACCTCTACGACGAGGGCTTCGCAGCTGCGATGTCGGAAACCGAGTGGGCGCTCCACCGAGAGTCGCACGACGAGAAGCCATGGACCGCCGACCATCACGGATTGCTGCAGTGGGCCGACACGATCGTGTGGGTGTATCCCACCTGGTGGTCGGGGCCGCCGGCCATTCTGAAGGGTTGGGTCGACAGGGTGTGGACGAATGGCGTCGCCTACCACCACACCGACCGTGGGCTCATTCCCGGTCCGCTCACTCACATCCGTCGGATGATCATCGTCACGACCCACGGCTCCAGCCGCCTCGTCAACATGCTCGAAGGCGACGTCGGCAAGAAGATGATTCGACGAACGCTCCGCTCTCTCTGCGGCTGGCGGTGTCGCACCCGCTGGTTGGCGATGTACGACATAGATCGATCTGACCAGGCCGATCGTGAGCGCTTCGCGGCGGAGGTCCGCCGCAAGATCGGAAGGTGACTCTCAGCGGCCGACGTCGCACGAATCGGAAGCTCACAACCTCGTGACCATCGGCTCTTGTGAGTTCACGACACACCATCGGACGATGTGAAGCCGGCAGAGAAATGAGTGAGGAGATGCGCGGATTCACATTCACAGACGACGAGTGGGAGCTCGTTCGGATCACTCCCTGGATCATCGGCGCCGCAGTGATGGAGGTCGACGAAGGAAGCCCCTTCTCGGTGCTGAGGGAGATCGGCGCAGTGGATCGACAGATCGATCAGGCGTTTCGATCGGATCAGCGACTGGCGCTCGTCAAGATGATCGCCCGGGATCTGACAGCGGCACGGGTTTCAGGTCGTCCCCTCGACCGAGAGCGGCTGGACGACTGGCTCGACCAGCTGGCCGACGCGCTCGCAATCGTCGACGCAAAGGTGCCGGAAGACGACAGTCGCGACTTTCGCGAGTGGTTGTACGAGATTGCCGTCGACGCTGCTGATGCTGCGAGAGAGCATTGGAGAGTCCGCGGGGCTCGGGTGTCCGAGGAAGAGCAGGAGCTCCTGGACCAGCTCGCTGTCTCGTTGGCCGTTGGATGATGAACGATCGAGCAGCCACTGTCGGTCGGCGCGTGATCGCGATTGCCAGGCGAGAGTTCCCCTCCGCCGAACTACAGACCGCGCTCTGGCTGCTCCGAGAGTGCAGGGACGACGACGAGCGAGCGGGTGCACTGATGGACGCCGATGGCGACCTCGCGACGCTCGTACTCGCGGTCGAGAGTCGGACCGGGCTCAGCCGCCCCGCCGTGGACCGGTCTGGCTGAACTCGATCTGCGGGTAGTGGCACGCCACGGGGTGCCCCTGGCCCCGATCGACCAGCTCGGGCTCCTGCTCGGCGCAGAGCTCCTGCGCCTTCCAGCACCGGGTGCGAAAGCGGCAGCCCGAGGGCGGATCTGCAGGGCTCGGAACGTCACCTTCCAGCAGGATCCGCTGCCGATTGTCGCGCCTCGAGGGGTCCGGGACGGGAACGGCGGAGAGCAACGCCTGGGTGTAGGGATGTCCGGTGTTCTCGTAGACGCCGGTTTCGTCCCCGAACTCGGCGATCCTGCCGAGATACATCACCGCGACCCGATCACAGATGTGTCGGACGACAGAGAGATCATGGGCGATGAATAGGTAGGAGAGCCCGAGTTCGTCCTGGATGTCCTCGAGGAGATTCACGACCTGCGCCTGCACGGACACATCGAGAGCCGACACCGGCTCGTCGGCGATGATCACAGCCGGGTTCAATGCCAATGCGCGCGCCACTCCGATTCGCTGGCGCTGACCGCCAGAGAACTGGTGCGGATACCGGTTGATGTGGTCGGGGTTGAGACCGACGAGGTCCAACAAGACCTTGACTCTCGGCAGATGTTTGCCACCATCGAGTACCTCCGGATGAATCCTGAAGGGCTCCGAAACGATGTCGCCCACCGTCATCCTCGGATTCAGGGAAGCGTAGGGATCCTGAAAGATCACCTGGATCTCCCTCCGAAGCTCCCTGAGCTCGGACTTCGACATCGAGAAGATGTCCCGGCCCTTGAACCGGGCGACACCTGCGGTGGGCTCTTCGAGCCGCAGCAACGTGCGAGCGGCGGTCGTCTTCCCGCATCCCGACTCCCCTACCAGGCCCAGGGTCTCCCCCTGATGCAGCTCGAAGCTGATGCCGTCGACGGCCTTGACCATCCCGACGGTCTTTTTGAACAGGATGCCGGTCGTGATGGGGAAGTACTTGACCAGCCCCTCGACCTCGAGAACCGGCTCAGACATCGAGAACCTCCTCCCAGAAGTAACAGGCACTCTGCCGCCCTTCGGCGAATTCGACCGGCTCGGGCTGCACCTCACGGCAGATGTCCTGGACACGAGGACATCTGGGCCAGAACGGGCAACCGGACGGGATCGCCGCCAGATCGGGCGGAGAACCCTGGATGGGATTGAGACGCTCGGTCCGCTCATCGGGCCGAGGGATCGAGTCCATGAGCCCGCGCGTGTACGGGTGGGCGGGGTTCGCATAGACGTCGCCGATCGGCCCCTTCTCGACCTCGGACCCCGCATACATGACCACCACTCGGTCGGCCACCTCGGCAACGACCCCGAGGTCATGGGTGATCAAGATCAGTCCCATCCCCGTCTGCGCCTGCAACTCGGCCAGCAGCTCCATGATCTGGGCCTGCACCGTCACATCCAGTGCCGTCGTCGGCTCATCCGCGATCACCACCTCCGGATCGAGGGCGAGAGCCATGGCGATCATCACGCGCTGACGCATCCCCCCGGAGAACTCGTGCGGATAGGCGTCGACGCGTTCGGCGGCAAGCGGAATCTTGACCATCTCCATGAGTCTGATGGCCTCTGAACGGGCTGCGGCCTTGTCCATGCCGCGATGCTTGCGGAACAGCTCCCCGATCTGCCACCCGACGGTGAACACTGGATTGAGGGCGGTCAGCGCATCTTGGAAGATCATCGCGATTCGCTTTCCTCGGACCTCTCTGCGGTCACGCTCGCGAATCCCCAACAGGTCGACACCTCTGAATCGAACGGACCCGCCCGTCACGAAGCCGGGCGGCGAATCGATGATCCCCATCACCGCCTGGGCGGAGACGGATTTGCCCGATCCCGACTCGCCGAGGATGGCGAGGGTCTCCCCCGCCTCCAACTGGTAGGTGAGTCCGTTCACCGCACGGACGACCCCGTCGCGGGTTCGGAACTCGACATGCAGGTCGTCGACGGCCAGCAGTGGAGCAGACGGATCGAGGTCAGCGCCACCGATGGTCTTCGAACGAGAGTCGACGGACGTCATCGCAGCTTCGGATCCAGCGCATCGCGGAGGGCATCACCCATGAGGATGAAGCTGAAGACGGTGACAGAGAGGAACAGCCCGGGGAACAAGAGGAGGTGGGGTGCGGTCAAGATCCGGTTCTGTGCGACCGAGATCATGAGCCCCCATGAGATGGCCGGCAACTGCAGGCCGACCCCGAGAAAGGACAGAGCCGCTTCGGCGGCGATGATCACTCCGACCGTGATCGTCGCATAGACGATCACGGGAGCCAGCGAGTTCGGGAGAATGTGCCTGCTGATGATCCGGAAGTCACTCGCTCCGAGTGCTCGCGCTGCATCGACATACTCCTCCTCCTTGACCGAGAGGACTGCCGACCGCGCCAGTCGAAGCATCGTCGGCCATCCGAGGACGATCAGGACCAGGCTCACCTGGAGCACTCCGCGTTCGCCGAACAGCGTGAGAATGACGATGCCGCCGAGAATCGTGGGTACCGCGAACCAGATGTCCGTGATCCGGGCGATGATCGTGTCGGTGATGCCTCCGTAGTAGCCGGCAATGGAGCCGCCGACGACTGCGATGAACGTCGCGAAGATCGTGACGAGGAGCCCGATGGTGATCGAGATCCTGGCTCCGTGGATGGTGCGGGCGTAGTAGTCACAACCTTGCAGATCCGTTCCGAACCAGTGCTCGGTGCTCGGTCTGAGCAGTGAGTTCGTCAACGTGCACTGTCTCGGGTCGATCGAAGTGAACAGACCTGGCCACGCGGCCATCAGCACGAGCACCACGATGAGGAACGCCGAGATGACGAACACGGGCCGAGTGCGGAGCTCTCTCCATGCGTCCCCCCAGAGCGAGGCACTGCGTACTTCCGAATCAACTGCTTCAGGAGCGATCGTGTCAGCCATATCGGATCCTCGGATCGAGGACGGCATACAGGACGTCGACGAGCAGGTTGGCGACCAGATACACGATCACCAGGAACGTGACGATTCCGACGACCACGGTTCCCTCTTGGCGCTGCACGCCGTCGAAGACCGCCCGGCCGAGACCCGGAAGATTGAAGATGGTCTCGGTGATGATGGCTCCACCCATCAGCGCCCCGAGGTCGATGGCGAGAAACGTCACGACGGGAATCAGTGAGTTTCGCAGGGTGTGGATACCGACCACTCGACCGCGGCTGAGGCCCTTCGCGGTGGCCGTGCGGACGTAGTCGGCCCGGAGATTCTCGACGAGGGAGGTGCGGGTGAGCCGAGCGATGTAGGCCAGAGAGACCGACCCGAGCACGATGCCGGGTAGGACATAGCTGATTGGCCCCTGGCGTATGCCCGACACGGGCAACCAGCCGAGTTCGACCCCGACGACGAGCTGCGCGACGAACCCGAGGACAAAGATCGGGATGGCAATGACGACCAGCGTCGATATGAGTACCAGATTGTCTGCGAAGCCTCCCTTGCGGATCCCAGCAAGGACTCCGGCGACGATGCCGATCACCACCTCGAACCCGAAGGCGAACAACGCCAGACGGACCGTCACCGGAAGCGACTGACGCATGATGTCGGACACGGGCCGCCCGCGGAAGTCGGTCCCGAAGTCACCTTGGAACACCCCACTCAGGTAGTTCCAGTATTGAATGGGAAGCGGATCGTCGAGGCCGTACTCGGCGCGGATCGCCGCCTGCACGTTCTCAGGCAGAATGCGATCACCTGCCAGAGCTCGGATCGGGTCTCCGGGTATGGCCCAAACGAGCAGGAAGATGAGCATCGTGGCCCCGATGAAGACGGGGATGAACTGCAGCACACGCCGGGTGAGGTACTTGCCCACGCAGTCTCTCCTTTCCGTTCAGGCAACGCCCCGGTCACCCTAGCGATCGACATTGCGGCCGGGTCGGGG
>CBDTXZ010000149.1:0-7495 GCA_965364515.1 uncultured bacterium | reverse complement strand
TGCCCCCAGCTAGCTGGGGAGAGGTCTGATGTTCCCCACTGCGTGGGGGACATCAGACGACTTCGACGCCTTCGTAGTCGGACTCGGGCTCGGGCCAGTCGACGCCGAGTGATTCGAGAGTGCGGATGATGGTCGAAGAGATCACCAGATCGCGATACCACTTGCGGTCCGCAGGGACCACGTACCACGGGGCGTCAGGCGTCGACGTCTCGTTGATCATCGTCTCGAACGCCGCCTGGTAGTCGTCCCAGAGCTTGCGCTCGTCGAGGTCGCCGAGAGAGAACTTCCAGTGCTTGTCGGGGTTGTCGAGCCTCGCCTGGAGCCGTTCCTTCTGCTCCTCTTTCGAGATGTGGAGGAAGAACTTGATGATGGTGGTGCCCTCGTCGGCCAGCATCTGTTCGAAGTTGCGGATGTGCGCGTAGCGTTTCGACCAGCGCTCTTCCGGGACGAGGTCGTGGACGCGGACCACCAGGACGTCCTCGTAGTGGGACCGGTTGAAGATCGTGATCCTGCCATCGCCGGGGACGTGTTCGTGGACCCGCCACAGGTAATCGCGTGCGAGCTCTTCGGCAGTCGGTTTCTTGAAAGAGGCGACATCGACCCCCTGGGGGTTGACACCCTCGAACACCCGCCGGATAGTGCCGTCCTTGCCGCCGGTGTCGGTTGCCTGGAGCACGACCAACAGGCGATGCGTGCCCTGCGCGTGCAGCTGCTCTTGGAGCAGTTCCAGCCTCGCATTGAGGTCTTTGTGGAGCTTCTTGCCTGCCTTCTTGCCTTCGGTGAACAGGCGTGGCTCCCGGGTATCGAACGCCGAGAGCTCGATGGGCGGCGTGGCGCGGTAGATCGATGTGTCGAGCGTCATCGCGGACAACCTAGTGATCGCTCACTCAGGGCGAGACAGCACTCCACGTCGTTTCCAGAGGCTCGCTGCTGCGGCGGCGACGCGCTTCTCCCGTTCGGTCTCGGAGTCGAGTTCCTCGTCGTCCGCGAACTCCTCGAAGATGTCCTCGATCGGGTCGGGGGTCTCCTCGACGCTCGGGGTGAGCCACACGTCGGTTGATGCGGTCGCGGTTGATTCGGGCTCACCCTTTCGAGTGGGCTCGTCGTGGGCGTTCGCCTTCGCTGTATCGGTGTTCGCTTGCGCTGCTTCGAGGATCCGGGCGGCTTTGTCCTCGGCTCGCCTCACTATCTCGGCGGCCCGTCGTTCCGCATCTTCGGTGAGGGAGGCGGCCTCCCGCTCGACCTCCTCGATACTGCCGATCACGGACTCGTAGCGGTCCAGGGCGAGCATTGCGGTCTGGAGTTCGCTTCGGCATGTTGCGAGATCGCGTTTCCATCCCAGCGCCTCTGCGGCGAATGCCGCCACCTGCTGGGGGTCGTACCCCTCTGCCACGCGGTCGAATGGACCCTTTTGTGAATGTCCCACGAGTTCGTCTTCGGCACGTCACCGAGGAGTCTGAAGGACTAGACCCTGACCATCCGGTCAGATAGACACCCCTGTGTGTTGAGCCGCTTCGACAACGAGGTCTCACGAGTGGTCATCGCCGTGTTGCTCGCGGTAGCGACCGGGATCTTGGTCGGGCGACCGACCGCTCCGCCAGACGTCGGTCTGGTCCCCGGCCGCGCGCTCGACGCTCCCGTTCCAGACGAGGGTCTTGCGACCGTGCACGTGTCCGGGGCGGTGGTTTCGCCCGGACTGGTCGAGGTGCCGAACGAATCCCGGGTCGCCGATGCGATCGCCGCTGCCGGAGGTGTGACTGCTGGAGCAGACCTTGCTGGGATCAACTTGGCCGATCCCGTCGTGGACGGTCGGCAGGTGGTGGTTCCGTCGACCGGCGTGGGTGTCACCCCCGCCTCGGGCTCTGTTGCAACGACCGATGGGAGGGTCAGGCTCAACACCGCGACGGTCGAGGATCTCCAGCGCCTCCCGGGGGTTGGCCCGGTCCTGGCGGGGAAGATCGTCGAACATCGCGACGAGATCGGCTCCTTCTCCGACGTCGAGGACCTCCTCGGCGTCTCCGGGATCGGCGAACGGAAACTGGCGTCGATCCGCGATCTGGTCGTCGTCCCTTGAACATCGAGTGGCCTCCAGAGGTCGATCGGCCGTTGCTCGGGATGGCGGCGGGCACGTGGCTCGGTGTCGTCGTCTCACCGACGCCCTTCGTCGCTGCGGTGCTGATCGCCCTCGCACTGGTGGTCGTTCAGGCTCGCTGGCGATGGCTGCTGGTTGCGGGACTCGCCATCGGGTTCGGCTCGGGCGTGCTCGTGTCGGAGCGGGAAGCGCACCTCGAATCCGGTGAACTGGCGCTTGGGAGGGTCGTGGCGGTGGTCGAGGCGACCAGTGATCTCATCGATGGTCGCTACGGCGCCGTCTTTGTCGCAGTGCCGGTCGATGTGGTCTCGGGTGCGTTGCCGCGTGCTCCTCTGCTCGTTTCCGATGCCGGGCAGAGAGAGGTCGAGGTCGGCGACCGGTTCGAGCTCGCTGCGACATTTCGCCCGGGCGTGACGCGGGTGCGGCGGTTCGTTGTGGCCGGCCGACTCGCGACGACCTCGGCTCGGCAGATCTCGGGCGCCTCGGCACCCCATCTCGTGGTCGCCAACGCCCTGCGGGACCGGGTCGCCGCGGAGATCGAGCCGGATCGCTCACCCGAGCGGGCGCTGCTCGCAGGCTTCCTCATCGGTGACACGAGCGGTCTCTCGGCGACGACCACCGATGTCATGCGTCGCGCCGGCCTCACCCACTACGTGGCCGTGTCGGGCAGCAACGTCGCGCTGTTTCTGCTGCTCTGGTGGCTGCTCCTCGGTCCATTGGGCCTGAGCGGCTGGCTGAGGACCGGTGCAGGGCTGGCGGGTCTGCTCGTGTTTGCAGCGATGACGCGTTGGGAGCCGTCGGTGATTCGGGCGTCGACGGCTGCGGCCGTCCTGCTCGTTGCCAGATCGATCGGCATTCCGCTCTCGACCTGGGGGACGCTGTCGCTTGCCGTGGTTGCGGCGCTGGCGATCTCGGGGGAGCTGGCGTTCGACGTGGGCTTTCAGCTCTCGGTCCTGGCCGCGATCGGTGTGATCGCCGGATCCCGGCTCTGGCGGTTCCGGCCGCGAGTCGTCGCCACGGCGTTGAGCGCGTCCATCGCTGCACAGGCGATGGTGAGCCCGGTTCTGCTGACCACATTCGGATCGGTCCCGATTCTGTCTCCCATCGCCAATGTCGTCGCCGGTCCACTTGTGCTCATCGCGACCAGCCTCGCCGGAGTGGGGGTGCTCACCGGCGCGGGCCCGTTGGTGTCGCTCGCCACGTGGTTCTCCGGGGGCGTGTTGTCGGTGGCCGAGATGGCGGCTCCATGGCCCCAGGTCGGAGCCGTGGGTTGGTTGATCGCCGTCGCCGCGGTCGGTCTGGTTGCAGTGATGGCGCGGCCGCTGGTGGTTCCGGCGGTGGCGATCTCGGTGGCGCTGATCGTCTGGCCGGGAACGAGCAGGCCAGATGAGCTTCCGGCCGTCGTGTTCCTCGATGTCGGGCAAGGCGATGCCACTCTGCTGCTGGACCGAGGCGTCTCGGTGTTGATCGACGGTGGTCCAGACCCGGTGAGGCTCGCCAGGAAGCTCGATGCCTACGGCGTCGAAGCGCTCGATGCGGTGATCGTCTCGCACGTCCACGCCGACCACATCGAGGGGCTGGAGGCCGTGCTGGGGAGGCTCCCGGTCGGAATGATCGTTGCCGAGTTCGATCACCACTCGACCCCGGCCTCGCAGTGGTTGACCGACGAAGCATCGGAACTCGGCATACCGATGGTCGACCCCGTCCCGGGAAAGCTCTTCGGGGCCGGGGCGTTCAGCTTCGAGGTGGTCGGCCCGGTGCGTCGGTATGCATCGCCGAACGACGAGTCCATCGTGGTGGTCGTCGAGACGTTGGGAATCCGCGTGCTGATGAGCGGTGACATCGAGACCTTCGCCCAGGCCGACCTGGAGGTCGCGGCGGTCGACGTGCTGAAGGTGCCTCATCAAGGGGCTGCGACATCCGATCTCGCCTGGCTGACCCGCCATGCGGGACGGGTTGCGGTGGTCAGCGTCGGGCCGAACGACTTCGGGCACCCGTCCGAAGCGGTGCTCGAGGCGCTTCAGGTCGGGGGAGCGGCTGTCCACCGAACCGATGTGTCAGGTGACCTCGTTCTGTCAGCAGATCAGGTCAGCTCGCTGCGGTGAGCCGGTCCCGCAGCTCGGAGAGGGGGTCGGTGTCGTCTCCCATGTCGGTGATCGCCTCGACCGAGACGGATCGGCCGGTCACCCCGCCGACCAGGGCGTCGAGATTCTCGGCGACGACCTCGGCCCCTGCGATGGGCGTCTCCGGAAGGACGAGGATGACCTGGTGCCCGTCGCTGGTTCTGACGTGTGCGGCGTGGTCGGACGCTCTGATGCTGACCGACACCTTGGCGCCGAGCTCCCGGAGTTTCTGTCGCGCCCGACGGTCCGATCCGATGTCCTCGAAGCTGGCCATCACGACCGAGAACGGGCTGGCATAACGTCTGGCGCGGTTGCCTTCCCTTGCGAGTGCGTTCACGACCGAGCGGCCGTTCCCCAACCCCGAATCCTGGTCGATCTCGTCGATCAGCTCGTATCGGTCGAGCGCGATCCGGATCTGGTCGGCGGCCCAACCTCCCAAGGCTCCGAACGCCACGTATCCGACGACGCGTGAGATGACGGTGCCGGCGATGGGGCCCAGACCGACGAGCTCGATCGCCGGAAGCCTCAATCCGATGTAGACGCCGGCCGCGGCGATACCGAGGGCCAATCCCCCGGACAGCCCGAAGGAGAGCAGCCCGGCGAGGATCGGGGCGTACATGAGTGTCGCCACGATCTCCACCTGGTCGACGTCACGGACGAACGCTGTCAACGCGATCAGGCCGATCAGCGCCACGCCGGTTGCGAGAAGCACTCCACGCGCCCGGTCCCAGTCCATCGATCTCATCGGGGCGTCAGTGTATGCCGGGGTGGTCGACCAGCAGGTTCATCCGTCCGAACGTTGACTTGGCCGCTCGGTGCAGGAAGGATGGAGCCGTGCCGATCCACGTTCGAACCCGCCTTGCCATGCTGGTGATGGCCGGTGTGCTGCTGATCCCCATCGGACAGGCGTCGCTGCGGGGTATCGATCACATCCTGACGTGCAGCGAGCAGGTCGAGACGCCGTTCCAGGTCATCATCACCGACGGTGTGCCCATCGTCACGGGCTCCTTCGCCATCGAGGAGGGAGATCCCCTGTTGTTCTGCGGCGGTCTGGGGGTCGAGATCTCGGTGGGGCCGTCGTCTGCGCGGGACGTGACGGTGTTCGCAACGCTCACGAACGAGTCGTCGGTCGACTGGTTCGGGACGGTGGATCTGTCCGTGGGCGCAGTCCGCATTCCGATCGATCTCGGTCGGGTTCCGAGCGGCTCCAGCCTGTCTGAGTCAGTCGAGCTGTCGCTCGATGAGGGTGTCACCGAGTTCGGTGGATCCCTCTTGATCGGCCCGTGACCGCTGCTCTGGAGTTCGGCGGAGTCACTCACGTGATGGGTGTCATCAACATGTCCCCCGAGTCGAACAACACGCACACGGTGGCCGAAGATCTCTCTGCCGCGGTTGCGATGGCAGATCGGTACCGAAATGCGGGGGCGACGGTCATCGACATCGGCGGCCAGTCATCGCACTACTCCAACCCCACGATCGAGGCGCAGCTCGAGATCGAGCGGCTCGCTCCTGTCGTCGAGCAGCTCGTCGCCGACGGCCATGTCGTATCCGTCGACACGTGGAAGCCGGAAGTGGCCGAGGTCATGGTGCGGCTGGGCGCTGCAATCCTGAACGACACCGGAGGGCTGTCCGATCCGGAAATGTCGCGCATCGTCGCCGAATCCGGTGTGACGGCGATCGTCATGTACATCGAAGGCGCCAACCCCCATCAGGTGGAAGAGGTCGAGATCACGACCGACAAGGCGGCGTTGACCGCGACCCGGCTCGAAGTCCGCCTCGCCGAGCTGCGGGCTCGTGGGATCGACGACGTCATCGTCGACCCGGGGATCTCGATCAACTACCGCAGCGACTACGTCGCATACACGCGGATGCAGCTCGACGTGATTCGTGGGCTGGAAGCGTTGCGCCGGCTCGGTGAACCGATCCTGGTCCCGATTCCCCGCAAGCAGGAAGACCATCGGGTCGCCGCCTACATCGCGATGGCGCTCGAGTACGGGGCCGACATGATCAGGGTCCACGACGTCGAGATGGCCTGTGACCTGGCACGGCTCTACGACCGCCTCGCACAGCCGGCCTGAAACAGATTTCGTCATCGCTCCGCCGTAGCCTGGTCTCATGGCGATACAGCACGTGGCAGGCCCGTCGGGGGCCGGGCCGGGGGAGCGACAGCAGATGCTCGCCGCCGCCAAGGCCTTCTTCGACCGTGTGGGCGTGCATTCGAACGACATCGTCCGGCTGGACGTGCCGGCGCGAGGTGAGAGCGAAGGGGCAACCGGGGCCATTCGGCATGAGCTCGAACCGATGATCCCCGTCCTGCAGTCGGGTTCGTTGTTCGGCGGGTATCAGGGGCTCGAGTTGGTCGATGCCCAACAGCTCACAGCTGCCGAAGCCGACACCCTGGTGGAACTGCTGTCGCAGATCGACCACAACGCTCTGGCCGTGGCGTTCGTGTCAGCCGGAGCGGTCCCCTCGAAGCTCTCGAAGTATCTCAAGGCCGAGGCGGACACGACCACCGTCAAGAAGATGTGGGAGTCGAACGCCGCCAAGTGGCTGCATGACGAGATCGATCGTCGCGGGATGCGCCTGGACGCCGCCGCCGAGCACGCTCTCGTACAAAAGTTCGGCGCCGATGTGGCGTCGCTCGGCCAGGCGCTGGATCAGATCGCGGACACTCCTGGAACGGTGACGGCAGCCCAGATCCTGGGCCGGTTCAAGAACCGGCCCAACGAGCCCATCTTCCACTTCACCGACGCGGTGACCAAGGGAGACACCGCAGAGGCGTTGCGCCGGCTCAACGATCAGCTCGTCCACCAGCATCCGCTCGTTCTCGTGGCGACCCTCGAGACCGAAGTGCGTCGACGGGCGATCGCCCTTTCGTCGCCGGACAAGGAGACCTTCCGGGAGACCATGAATGCCCGAGGCAACGACCGGTGGGTGGATCGTGTCTGGCGTCAGCGGGGCCGGCTCAAGGACTCGAATCTACGCAAGGCCAACGATGCGCTGGTCCGCGCCGACCGCCTCCTCAAGAGCGCCCCCGCAGAGCTGCACCACGTCACGATGGAACGCCTCACGATCGCACTGTGCCTCTGGCTCCGGTGATGGGTCTGCCGGGGTCGCTTCCCCCTTGCTGTCGGCTCTCAGCCGTCGGCTTTCGGCAAACCAACAGACCCCGCCTCGAGAGCGGGGTCTGTGAGAGCTGATAGCCGAGCGCCGACAGCACCTTGGGCGCGTCGGCCGTGGGCTTCAGGAAGAGGTGTTGACGCGTTTGGCGAGGCGGGCT
>CBDTXZ010000148.1:0-7516 GCA_965364515.1 uncultured bacterium | reverse complement strand
TGTTCCCCCCGGGGGCCTCGGCTCAAACCGGTGACGACACCTACGTGATCACAGGGTCCGGCTGGGGCCACGGCGTCGGGATGAGCCAGTACGGCGCCAGGGCCCTGGCAGCGTCGGGCAGCTCGGCGTCGGAGATCATCGACTACTACTACACCGACGTCACGATGCGGGCCGTTCCCGACGTGTTGGGACCGACGCACTGGATGGTCACCGATCCCGACCCTCTGTGGATCGGCCTGTCACAGAACCGAACCTCGCTCGCCTTCCACACCCACAACGGCCCCGCCGGGCTGTGCAAGGCGAACGACGGGGAGGGCGCCTGTCCCACACAAACGGCGAACGCCGACGAGAGCTGGGAGTTCAGGGCTCTCGGGGGTGGGGCGTGTCAATTCTTCCTCGGTGGTGCAGCAGTGGGGAACCCGGGAACGTGCCGGGCGACGATCGAATGGGACAACGCCTCTGGCGCCTCGGTCCATCTGTCGGATCTCTCACGTGAGTACAAACGAGGGACGCTCAGGATCCGCCCCGCCGGAGAGGGGTTCCACGTGTCGCTCGAGATCGGAATCGAGGACTACATCTACGGGATCGGTGAGGTTCCCTCCAGCTGGCCGTCGTCCGCGCTCCAGGCCCAGGCGATCGCCGCCCGAACCTACGGGGTACGCCAGGCGCTTCGCTGGGGCGATGCCGGTGAGGGCGGCGACGCCCTCGACTCCGGGCGGAAAGCCCAATGTTGGTGTCAGCTGTACGCAACGGTCGTCGATCAGAACTACGTCGGGCTCGCCAAAGAGACCGAGATCGGTGGCACCAACTGGGTGGCGGCGGTCGATGCCACGGCCGGCACCGTGATCACCCATCCGTCGGCCTCCCAACAGTCGGTCATCGTGGCCTACTACTCGTCGTCCTCGGGCGGCCACACCGATGACAACGCCAGCGGCCTCGGTGCCTCCGAGCCTGCTCCGTATCTGCAGGGTGTGCCCGATCCCTGGTCGAGGGACCCCCTCGCGAACAACCCGTTCGACCAGTGGGCCGTGACCGTCACCGGCTCTCAGATCGCCCAGGCGGTCGGCCTCGAGACCGTCACCGGCGTCGCCGTCACGGCCAACAATCCGTCGGGCTCGGTGAAGGAAGTCACGATCTCAGGGACCTTGAACGGAGCGCCGATCACCATCACGCGATCCGGGCGAAGCTTCCGATCGGCCCTCGGCATGCGATCCCACACCTACACCATCCAGGCCCCGGCCGGGACCGGTGTGATCATCCCGGACCAGCCATGCGAGGAACCGGTCCCGCCGTCCGGTCTGGCCGACGTCGACCCCAACGGGACCCACGGTCCCGACATCGACTGCATGGTCTACTTCGGGATCATGCCACCCGCCTCAGAGGGTCTGTTCGACCCGACCGGCCCGATCTACCGCTGGCAGATGGCCCAGTTCCTGATCCGTGAGGCCCGGATCCTCGGCGTCGATATTCCGGACGTCGGAAGCCAGGGATTCACCGACATCGGCGGACTTGCACCGGACGTCGTCGACGACATCAACAGCCTCAAGGCACTCGGGATCACGAGCGGCGTCAGCGCAGTCGAATTCGACCCGGACGGCACCATCCCACGATGGCAGATGGCGCTCTTCCTGACGCGTGTCCACACCAGCGCCGGTTTCCTGACTCCCTCGGGCTCGTCGCCGTTCGCCGATCTCGGCGGGCTGAGCCCCGAGGCGGAGAATGCGATCCAGGGACTCGTTGCGCTCGAAGTGACCAACGGGACCAGCGCGACCACATTCAGCCCCTACTCCGACGTCACGCGGGAACAGATGGCATCATTCCTGGCGCGCCTGTTGAGAGCGGACACCTGACATCCGCTCCAGTCGTGAGGCTCTGTGACCGATGACAACTCCATGCTCGAGACCGTCGAAACGGGACAACCGGAGCTGACGACGCCCCGTGGCTTCCGTGCCCCGGGAACCGCGCTCCTTCTCGCAGGAACGTTGGTCGGCGCCGTCGCCGCCTATCTCTTCCAGGCCTTCGGCAATCGGACCCTGGGCGAGGCAGCGTTCGCCCCGATCGCCCAGTTGTGGACGGTGTTCTTCATCCTGGTGACCGTTGCGCTCATTCCGCTCGAGCAGTACGTGACGAGGGAAGCCAGCCGGGGCAGGAGAGTGCTGCGAGACGACCGGAAGGTGGTGGTCGTCACAACCCTGGGCACGGCCACGGTTGGTGGAGTCGTTGCGCTCGCGTTTCTCGACACGCTGTTCGCCGGCGACAGGCTGTTCATTGCGTTCCTCGTGCTGCTCCCGATCGGATACGCCACGCTCACCGTCGGCAAGGGGGTGCTCGCCGGGCATCGGCGCTTCGGGCACATGGGATGGCTGCTGTTCTGGGAGGGCGTGGTACGGCTGATCGCAGCATTCGTCCTGATCGCAATCGCCACGTCGGCTCGTTCGCTCGCTTGGGCGATGGTGCTCGCGCCATTCGCGGCGCTCGGGACCCGGTTCTGGCGTTTCGACAGAGAGACCGCAGCGGTCGACTCGACCAGAGCCTCGGGCTTCCTCGGTGCATACATCGCCGGAAGTGGAGCCTCGCAGATGCTGCTGGCCGGTGCACCGCTGGCGATCGCCCTGCTCGGCGGAGCGCCAGAGTTGGTGAGCACGGTCTTCCTGACGTTCACCCTGTTCCGCGGGCCCCTGACGCTGATCTACTCGCTCCAGGGCAGGATTCTCCCGTTCCTGGTGAGGATCGCCGAGGACGGTGGAGGCTTCGGCGCGATCACCAAGCGGATCGTGGTCGCCGGGCTCGGACTCGCCGGACTCGGCGGAGCGGTCGGGTGGCTGATCGGCCCCGAAGTGGTCGAGCTGCTCTTCGACGCCTCACCCGACCGGTTGGTGACTGCACTTGCGGCGGCCGGTGTCGTAGCCGCATCCACCACACAGATCTCCGGTCAGGTGCTGGTTGCGCTCGGCGGAACCGGCCGGCTCGCAGGTGCGTGGATCGCAGGACTGATCGCCGCCCTGATCGCCCTGCCGCTCATCGGCTTGACTCCGGACCGCACGGTTGCCGTTGCTTTCCTGGTCGGAGAACTGGCTGCTTTGACCGTGGCGGCCTGGATGTCGCTCCGTTCGGCCTGAGAATCACTTCTGCTTCCGAAGGTGCATCCAGATCCCGTGCTCACGTCGCATCTTCGGCGGCAGCCTCCGGAGGAAGTGAGGCGGGAGCAGCGGGACTGGGTTCGGCACGGTGATCGTGTCCCCGTCGAACGTCGCCAACCCCGATTGCACCAGCACATGGAGATAGATCGGATAGGTGATCGTGGCTTTGCGCTGGGCGGATCGTATGCACCTCAGCAGGTCCGCCACGGCACCCGGCCCGATGGCGGCGACCCAGAACCGACGGATGTACACCGAGTCCGACCGCATTCCGTCGGGCGGCCCGGCGACGAGTTTCGCCCGCACCTCGGGACGGACTCGAATGGTGGGGACGACGTCGGCCTCCGGGGTCGAGGGTGGAGAGGTGTTTCGGAAGGCCCCGGAGGCAGATGTCGTCATACGAAGTGTTATATCAAATAACGTAAACCAACGTCAAGGGGGGTGTGGTTGCGCTCCGAGCGCGGGCGTTCGTGAGCCTGTGATCGGTGTGCTGTCAGCTGTCGGCTCTCAGCTTTCAGCACTCGGCTCCCAGCACTCGGCTCCCAGCACTCGGCTCCCAGCTCTCTGCTCTTTGCTGTGCAACTCCTACCACAGTCGGGCAGAGGAGCTAGCCCACCATTGCGTCGGCATGGGGCGTGGGGCGTGGGGCGTGGGGCGTGCCGCGTGCCGCGTGCCGCGTGAAACGCTACCGACCCACGAACAGGGTGATGGTGGCGCCGTCGCCGACGGTAGCTCCCGGGGCGGGGTTCATCCCGAGGACGACGCCGGGCCGGCCCTGGATCTCCTGGACGGTGACGTTGAGGGTGGCATTGACCTCTTGGGCCAGCAGCTGGATGTTGTAGAAGGCGTCTTGCTGGGTCATCCCGATCAGCCGCCCGGGCAGTGTCACCGTCGGGACCACGCCGGTCGAGACGTTCAAATACACCGTCACGCCCTGCTCCACCGTCGCGCCCGCACCGACACTCTGGCCGAGCACCGTTCCGGCAGGCACCACCGAGTTGAACGGCACCTCCCATGGGATCAGGTTGGCTTGGCTGAGTGCGGTCTTGGCGCTCTCGTAATCGAGGCCGACCACGCTCGGAACGACGGTCGTCGGGATCTCGAAGTACACCGAGAGATCTTCCTCGGGCAGTTCCGGGAACACTCCCGGATCCTCGTCGGCCAACAGCACCTTCATGAACTCCGCCCAGATCGGAGCCGAGACCGTGCCACCGAAGACCCGCGAGTACGTCTCTCCGTTGATCGCGACGTTGCGAAGCGGTTCGAGAACGCCGGGAAAGCCTGTCCACACGGCCGTCGAGTAGTTCGGCGTGAAGCCGACGAACCAAGCATCGGTGAAGTTCTGGGTGGTACCGGTCTTGCCGCCCTGTGGCACGCCGATGTTCGCCCTGGGGGCGGTGCCCGATCCGGTCGGAACGTCGAGCAGCGGTTGACGCGCTGCGGCGAAGATCGCCGGATCTGCCACCTGGTTCTGTCGGACTTCCCGCTCGTAGATGACCTCACCGTTGGCGTCGAAGATCCGCGACACCAGATAGTTGTCGGCGTGAAGGCCATTGGTGGCGAAGTTCGTGAAGGCCGACGCCATCTCCAGGGGGCTCACCTCGGAGGTTCCCAGCGTGATCGACGGCACGGGACGCAGCGGCGACTCGATACCCATTCGCTTTGCCATTGCGGCGATGTTCTCCGGGCCGATCTTGAGCGCCAGCGCCGCATACACGGTGTTCACCGAGTTCGTCGTGGCCTGTGCGAGCGAGATACGGCCGTAGCCGGCGCCGGCGTTGGAGACGGTCCAGGTGTTGCCCTCGTCCGAGCACCGGTACGGGCACTCGAAGGTCTGGGGCGAGGCGCCGTTCCATCGGCTGGCCAGGCTCTCACCCAGTTCGAGGGCCGTCACCAGGGTTATCGGCTTCATCGTCGAGCCGGGGTTCCGCCGTCCCTGGACCGCGAAGTCGAACTGGTTGAAGTCGAACGGCACCGCCGATGCCATCGTGACCACGGCGCCCGTGTGATTGTCGACCGTCGCCAACGCACCGGTCGGGGCGCAGGTGTGTGACGTGGCGTAGACCTCGAGGAACTCGAGGGAGTTCACGTTGCGGTCCGGGAAGAGCTCCTGGCAGGCCTCGAAGTTGTTCTCGGGGATGGTGAACCACGTCTGGAGGATGTCGTTTGCTGCACGCTGGGCTGGCAAGTCGATGGTCGTCTCGATACGGAGACCACCTCCGCCGGTGCACTCCTCGTCGTCGGCCGCACATCCGAAGATCGCAGTCTTGCGATCCTCTCTGGTCTCGCCGAGGAAAGCGAACTCCGGGTCGTCCAGCATCTGCCGCTTGACCTCTGCCACAACGTGGTCGGCGACCCCGGTGATCGAGGTGCGCGGTGCGATCACCATCGGCTCCTTGAGCGCTCGAGCGCCCTCAACCGACGTGATCCAGCCCTCCTCCTCCATGTTCTTGATGACGCGGTTCCGCCGGTCGAGCACCAGGTCGGAATTGCGTCGCGGGTTGAACACCGAGGGGTTGCGGATCGTCACGGCGATGGTCGCAGCTTCGGCAACGGTGAGCTCATCCAGGTCCTTCTGGAAATACTGCTCGGCGGCGGCGCTCACCCCGTAGGCGTTGGAGCCGAAGAATGCCGAGTTCAGATAGAACTCGAGGATCTGGTCCTTGGTGAAACGGCGCTCGAGTTCGGCGGCGACCAGCGCCTCCTGAACCTTGCGTTCGATGGTGATCTCGTCGCCGACGAAGAGGTTCTTCACGAGCTGTTGCGTGATCGTCGAACCACCCCGGGTGGTGTCGGACAGAATGTTGTCGACGGCGGCGGAGGCGATCGCCTTGAAGTCGACGCCGTCGTGCTCGTAGAAGTCCTCGTCCTCTGCAGCCAAGACGGCGTTGATCATCGTGTCGGGGATCTCGTCGATCGACACCGGCTCGGAGATACGACCGTCATGCAGTTCGGCCAGGAGCTCGCCGCCGCTGGCATAGATTCGACTGACTCGACTCAGATCCGGGAACGACAGCGTCATCGTCTCGGTGTCCGGTATCCAACGTTCCTCGAGGTCACTGAACGTGCCATAGGCGGCATTCGCCCCCATGAATGAGAACAGCCCGATCCAGGTCGAAGCGAGCAGTGAGATCACGAGCAGACCGGCGAACGCCGGGAACCAGCGTCCGCTGCGCTCGCGGCGCTCGACGTCGTGAATGAGTGATCTGCGGGCCATGGAGATGAAACGTCCGTGGGTCGTGGGAAGTTCCGGTCACCGGAGCGAGAAGGTCGACTCGACCGGTGAGATGGGGGAGTCGATGGGTACGCTTCCCCTTCACCGAGAGAGGTTACCTCATCGTGGCCGATACCCGACACACCAGCTCCGACATCGAGATCGACGTCGTCTATGACCAGCCGGCGGATCCGACACGAATCGGGGCCCCTGGCGAGTATCCGTATACGAGGGGTGTCTATCCCACGATGTATCGCGGACGTCCCTGGACGATGCGGCAGTATGCGGGTTTCGGCACCGCCGAGGAGACCAACGAGCGGTTCCGGTCGTTGCTCGACGCCGGACAGACGGGACTGTCGGTGGCGTTCGATCTTCCGACCCAGATGGGGCTCGACTCAGACGCCGAACTCGCTGCCGGAGAGGTCGGAAAGGTGGGCGTCGCCATCGACTCGATCGACGACATGCGCCGGCTGTTCGCCGGAATCCCGCTCGCAGAGGTCTCGACGTCGATGACGATCAACTCGACCGGTGCGATCCTCCTGCTGCTGTATCAGCTGGTCGCAGAAGAGCAGGGGGTGGCGTCCGATCGGATCAGGGGAACGATCCAGAACGACATCCTCAAGGAATACGTCGCACGAGGCACCTACATCTATCCGCCCGCCCCCTCCATGCGACTCGTCACCGATGTCTTCGGGTACGCAGCGGACGCGCTCCCGAGCTTCAACACCATCTCGATCTCCGGGTATCACATCCGCGAGGCCGGCGCCACCGCAGCACAGGAGGTCGCATTCACGATCGCCAACGGGATCGCATACGTTCGTGCCGCCACTGCAGCCGGCCTCGAACCAGACGATTTCGCTCCCCGGTTGTCCTTCTTCTGGAACTCGCACAACCACTTCTTCGAGGAGGTCGCCAAGTTCAGGGCGGCGCGCAGGATGTGGGCGAGGCTGATGCGGGATGTCGTCGGAGCAGTCGAGCCGAAGTCCCAGATGATGCGCTTCCACACCCAGACCGCGGGCTCCACGCTGACGGCTCAACAGCCCCTCAACAACATCGTCCGCACCACGGTGCAGGCGATGTCCGCAGTGCTCGGTGGCACCCAGTCGCTGCACACGAACTCGTACGACGAGGCACTCGGCTTGCCAACCGACGAATCCGCCATGAT
>CBDTXZ010000147.1:0-7582 GCA_965364515.1 uncultured bacterium | reverse complement strand
TGCGATTCTCTGCCACACTCCCGAGACCGGACACGTTCGGGAAGGCACCGAGATCCATGGGCATCCACATAGCAATCGAGCATCGGACCACCTACCGGTTCGACCGCGCCATCGCCATCCATCCGCACGTGCTCCGCCTCCGGCCCGCACCACATTCCCGGACCCCGATCCTCGCTTACAGCCTCGACGTCCAGCCGCACGGGCACTTCATCAACTGGCAACAGGATCCGTTCGGGAACTTCCTCGCCCGACTCGTCTTCCCCGAACCGGCCGAGCATCTCGACATCACCGTCGACCTCGTGGCGGACATGACCGTCATCAACCCGTTCGACTTCTTCGTCGAGGAGTACGCCGAGCGGTATCCGTTCGAGTACACATCCGGCGACCTCGCCGACCTCCGTCCCTACCTCGAGCCTGCGACCGAGACCGGGCCGCTGCTCACCGAGTGGCTCTCGAAGGTCTCGGTTCCCGCCGATGGCATGGCGATCGTCGACTTCCTCGTCGAGATCAACCGGAGGATCTACGAATCGGTGGCGTACAACGTGCGGATGGAGCCCGGTGTGCAGGCTCCCGAACACACCCTCGACGTGGCCATCGGGTCGTGCCGGGACTCGGGATGGCTGCTCGTCGAGGCGCTCCGCAGATTCGGACTGGCCGCCCGGTTCGTCTCGGGCTACCTGGTTCAGCTCACCGCCGACCAGCCGGCGCTCGACGGGCCCGACGGCCCGGAGGCCGACTTCACCGACCTCCACGCATGGGCCGAGGTCTACGTCCCGGGGGCAGGTTGGATAGGCCTCGACCCGACATCGGGGCTGCTGGCCGGGGAGGGCCACATCCCGCTCGCCTGCACACCCCACCCGTCATCGGCTGCACCGGTGACGGGGTCCACCGCACCGACCGAAGTGGCCTTCTCGTTCTCGAACACCGTGCGACGGATCCGCGAGGACCCCAGGGTCACGCTTCCGTACGACGAGACACAGTGGCAGCGGATCGACACCCTGGGCGCCGAGGTCGACGACCGGCTGAACGCAGGTGACGTGCGGCTGACCATGGGTGGGGAGCCGACGTTCGTATCAATCGACGACATGGAAGGCCTCGAGTGGAGCACGACTGCAGACAGCCCCGCCAAACGGGCACTGGCCGAGGACCTCGCCCAGCGGCTCGCCGACCGGTTCGCTCCCGGTGGGCTCATCCAGCACGGGCAGGGCAAGTGGTATCCGGGTGAGCCGCTCCCCAGATGGCAGATCGCCATCACGTGGAGGCGTGACGGGGAGCCGCTGTGGGTCGATGGCGCTCGGCTCGCCGACCCCTGGGTCGCCGGCGACCGGGAGCCGTCCGACGCCCGCCGGTTCGCCGAGCGGCTCGCCGATGCGCTCGGAATCGCCCAAGACCTGATCGTCGACGCCTACGAAGATCCGATCAACGACATCTGGTCGGAAGCCCGACTCCCGGCCGGTGACCCGGCCCCCACCGAACTCGACGAGGACGACCATGCCGCCCTCGCCGACCCCGACGCCCGCGCCGAGCTCATTCGCAGACTCGACGAGCGCGGAGGCGACGCCGTGGGATGCGTTCTTCCCATCCACCGCGACGGCGATCGGTGGCGGACCACCCGCTGGCACCTCCGCCGCGGCCGGCTCTATCTGATCCCCGGCGACTCACCACTCGGCCTGCGTCTGCCGCTCGAGTCGCTGACCTGGTCGCCGACCCCGCCCACCTACGAGCGCTCGCCGTTCGAGGCCCGCGACACGCTTCCCACCCACTCGGAGTTGCAGGTCGCCGGCTCCGAGGAGGTCGATCGCCACGAGGCGCCCCCGACCGCGCTGGCATTCCAGGTGCGGTCCGGGAACCTGTTCGTCTTCCTCCCGCCGCTCGACCATCTCGAACACGCCGTCGAGCTGATCGCCGTCATCGAACGGGTCGCCGCCGAGCTCGACCTCCAGCTGGTCATCGAGGGGTATCCGATCCCGACCGACCAGCGGGCGTCCACCCTCGTCGTCACACCCGACCCGGGCGTGATCGAGGTCAACGTGCAGCCGTCGCGATCCTGGGACGAACTGCGGGAGGTCGTGACCGGGCTCTCTGCAGACGCCCGGGCCGCCCGTCTCGGCACCGAGAAGTTCTCGCTCGACGGCACCCACACCGGCACCGGCGGCGGCAACCACATCACGCTCGGCGGCCTGACACCGGCCGACAGCCCGTTGCTCCGTCGACCCGACCTCCTGCGGAGCATGATCACCTTCTGGCAGCACCACCCCTCGCTCTCGTACCTCTTCTCGGGCCAGTTCATCGGGCCGACCAGCCAGGCGCCACGGGTGGACGAAGCCCGCCCCGAGACGCTCTACGAGCTGGAGATCGCCTTCGCCGAGATCGAACGGAGCGGCGACAAGCCCTCACCGTGGGTCGTCGATCGACTGCTCCGACATCTGCTCGTCGATCTCACAGGCAACACCCATCGCGCCGAGTTCTGCATCGACAAGCTGTTCAGCCCCGATTCGGAGCGGGGCCGGTTGGGACTGCTGGAGCTGCGCGGCTTCGAGATGCCGCCCCACCCGCAGATGGCGCTGGTCCAGGCGCTGCTGATCCGGTCGCTCGTCGCACGCTTCTGGGAGACCCCGTACACCGGTGAGCTCGTCCGGTGGGGCACCGACCTCCACGACCGATTCCTCCTGCCGTGGTTCACCCGGGTCGACATCGGTGACGTTGTCGAGGACCTGGTCCGCCACGACATCCGATTCGAATTCGGATGGCTGGAGCCGTTCCTCGAGTTCCGATTCCCCCTCATCGGCGCGGTCGAGCTCGACGACGTCAAACTCGAGCTGAGATCGGCGATCGAGCCGTGGCACGTGCTCGGCGAGGAGACGGCGGCCGGCGGCACCGCCCGGTATGTCGACTCGTCGGTGGAGCGCCTCCAGGTCCGGGTCGACGGGTACAACGAGGCGCGACACATCGTCACCTGCAACGGTGTCCCGATCCCGCTGAGCACCACGGCCAGCCCCGGGACGGGTGTCGCAGGCGTTCGATACAAGGCGTGGGAGCCGTGGTCTGCGCTCCACCCGACCATCGGCGTCCACACCCCGCTCGTGTTCGACCTCGTCGACCGGTGGAACGGCCGCTCACTCGGAGGATGCACCTATCACGTGTCGCATCCCGGCGGACGCGCCTACGACACGTTCCCGGTCAATGCCGCCGAGGCCGAAGCCCGGCGGGTCAGCCGGTTCTTCCGCCACGGTCACACCGCCGGGCCGATCGACATCAACGAGCTCGATTCCATGAGCAACCGACCCCGTCGCGAGTACCCTCGGACCCTCGACCTCAGACGCTGGCCATCCGATCGCCGACCGTGACCCCGTGACCATCGCCTCCTCCCGCGACCCGATCGCACGCTACGCACCGCCCGTTTCGGGTCGTGACGAACTCGTCGCCGGCGACGGCTCGATCCGCTCCCACTGGGCCCGGCTCGCCGCCTCCTATCGCGATCTCGGCATGGAAGAGCTCGTCCGGCGTCGCGACGAGATCGCCCTGCTGCTCGAACAGGACGGCGTCACCTACAACGTGGCGACGGCCGGCGGCCGACCCCACCGCCCCTGGGAGCTCGATCCCATTCCACTGGTGCTGTCGAACGACGAGTGGGCCACCCTTGAGCGAGGGGTTTCCCAGCGCGCCCGGCTCCTCGACCTCGTATTGGCGGATCTGTATGGCCCGCGCCGACTGCTGTCCGGCGGCAGCCTCCCGGCCGACGTCGTCCTCGAGGACCCTGCGTTCCTCAGGGTGTGCGACGGCATCTCGCTTCCGGCCGAGCGCCAGCTCGTCGTCTACGCGGCAGATTTGACCCGCGACTCGGGCGGGGACTGGCTCGCCATGGGCAACCGGACGCAGGCGCCCTCGGGAGCCGGATATGCGATCCAGAACCGGAATGTCATCTCGAAAGTGTTCCCGACGATCTTCCGGAACGCCGAAGCGATGCGACTCGCACCCTTCATCCGGACGCTGCGAGCCACGCTCCAGGCCGCGGCCCCGAGCGGGGTGGAGGATCCCTCGATCGTGGTGCTCACGCCCGGCCCGCTGTCTGAGACCGCATTCGAACACGCCTTCATCGCCACCCAGCTCGGGTACCCCCTCGTTGAGGGGTCCGACCTCGTGAATCGAGGCGGCCGCATCTGGCTGCGCACGGTGAGCGAGCTCGTGCCGGTCGACGTGATCCTCAGGCGGGTCGACGCATGGTTCTGCGATCCGCTCGAGCTCCTCCCCGAGTCGACGCTGGGTGTGCCAGGACTGGTCGACGCCACGAGGAGCGGGACCGTCACGGTCGTGAACCCGCTCGGATCGGGGGTGCTCGAGAACGCCGCACTCTCCGTCTTCCTCCCCGAACTGGCCCGCAACCTGCTTGGGGAAGACCTGGCGCTCCCGTCGGTCGAATCGTTCTGGTGCGGGCACGCTGCATCGAAGTCCCACGTGCTCGCCAATCTCGAGGACATGGTCCTCCGGCCGACGTCCCGGCGGCAGGGAGGCAGCACCATCGATGCCACGCTGCTCTCGAGGACGAATCTCGAAGAGTTGGCTGCCCGGATCGACGCCGATCCTCGAGCCTGGGTCGGGCAACGGCGGGTCGAGCCCGCCACCGCCCCGTTGCTCTCCAACGACGGCTTCCATCCGCAGCCGACCGTCCTCAGGTCGTTCGCCGTCGCCGCCGGCTCCGACTACCACGTCATGACGGGCGGGCTCGCCCGCACCTCACAGACATCGAGTCGAGGGCCGATCACCAATCGCACCGGAGCGATCGCAAAGGACACCTGGGTGCTCAGCACCGAGCCCGAGACCCTTGGCGGGTTCTGGCTGACCGGTGCGCCGACCCCGGCCGCCGAACCAGCCGCACCGCTGCCGTCGAGAGCCGCCGAGAACATGTTCTGGCTGGGCCGCTACTCCGAGCGCGCCGAGGCGGCGGTCCGCCTGTTGCGGGTGGTCAACGGGCGTCGGACCGAGTTCGAGCAGGTCTCCGAAGGCCCCGGAGCCGAAGCGCTCGAGGCGCTGCTCGAAGCCGTGACGCGGGTGACGACGACCTTCCCCGGGTTCGTCGGCGACGACGCCGACCAGAAACTGGCGGATCCCGGCGAAGAGCTGCTCTCGCTCGTGGTCGACGCGGACCGACCCGGCACCGTCGCCCAGGCCATCAACCGGATGTTCGTTGCAGTCGAAGTGTTGAGAGATCAGCTGTCCGTCGACACGTGGCTCGTGATCGGATCGATGCAAGGACGCCTGGAGCGGCTCGAGAGCATCAGCAGCGACCGGGACGACGCCGTCACCACGGTCCTGAACGGGCTGCTGGAGAGCCTGCTGGCACTCTCCGGCCTGATGGCCGAATCGATGGTCCGAGACCACGCCTGGCAGTTCATGGAGGCCGGTCGCAGAGTCGAGCGGGCACTCCAGACCACTGCGCTCGTCGGAGCGCTGCTCACCGTCGACCACGAACCGGCCGCAGAGAGCCTCATCGCCGAATCGGCGTTGACCGCAGCCGAGAGCATCATCACCTACCGACGGCGGTACCGGTCACACGCCCAGGTCATCACCCTGCTCGATCTCCTGCTGGATGATCCGGGGAATCCCCGGTCACTCCGATTCCAACTCGACCGCCTCGACCTCGGCGTCGGGGCGCTCGACGCCGCTCGGCGACACGACGACGGCGCCGCAGCGCTGACGAGAGTGCAGGGCGCGCTCGAGCTCCTCGAGGGTGTGGACTCGTCGCGTCTCGCCGAGGTGGCCGACGGCCGACGGCCGAGCCTCCAGTCCTTCCTCTGGGAGATGCGCCAGCATCTGCTCGGCGTCGCCGACGCCATCGGCGCCGACAACTTCACCCGCCTGCTGCCCCAGCACAGCATGTCGACGCCGTCGGAGCCCCCGGGGTGGTCGACGTGAAGTACGAGGTCGTCCATCGCACCCGTTACGAATACGACGCTCCCGTCACGGCGAGCTACGCCCAGGTCCATCAGCTGCCGTGGGACGTCGACGGCCAGACGTGCCTGCGCCGATCCCTCACGGCGTCACCACTCCCCGAGCATCAGCGCGAACGGGTGGACTACTTCGGGAACCCAGTTGCGTTCCTGTCGATCGACGACACCCACGATCAGCTGATCGTCACGAGCTCCTGTGTCGTCGACACCTCCGGGCGCCCAGTCGAGTTCGGACCGGTCGCCGAACGCCCTTGGGAGGAGTTCTCGGTTGAGCGGAAGAGCCCAGGCGATCTGCTCGCCGTCGACTTCTCCCTCGATTCACCTCTCGTGGCGGCGTCCCCGCGCCTGGCCGACATGGCCTCCCAAGCGTTCACTCCCGGCCGTTCACTTGCGGAAGCCGCCGGCGGGCTGTCCTCGCTCATCCATCGGAGCTTCCGCTTCAAACCCGGCTCGACCGACGTCACGACCACGATCGACGAGGTCCTCGACCTCGGCGAGGGTGTGTGTCAGGACTTCGCCCACGTCATGATCGGCTGCCTCCGGTCGGTGGGAGTCCCGGCCGGCTACGTCAGCGGGTACCTGGAGACCGAGCCGCCGCCTGGCAAGGAGCGGCTCACCGGAATCGACCGCACCCACGCCTGGGTGTCGGTGTATCTGGGCGACGGGAACTGGGTCGGCATCGATCCCACGAACGATCAGATGGCCGGCCCCCGCTACATCACCACCGCCCGTGGACGCGACTACTCCGACGTGCCCCCGCTCAAGGGCGTGATCTACACCGATGCCGAAGAGTCGACGCTCACCGTCGAAGTGGACGTCGTCCCGAGTTGACGCCTATCGGACGGTCATGATCTCGATCGTTGGGGCGCGGCCGGTACTCGTTGCCCGTCGCGTTCGACGGAGCTCTGGTACCGTCCGCTCATGAGCGGGAACGACCCTGCACATGGAGGGGCGACGAAGCTTGTTGCTACGGCTGCAGGTGGTTTGTTCCTCCTGTTTGGCCTCTTCGCATTGGTCTCTCCGTCGGGTTTCTATGAAGCCGTCGCTCAGTTTGAGCCGTACAACGCGCACTTCCTACAAGACATCGGGGCATTTCAGATCGGCCTCGGGGCAGTCCTCATGTTCGGTGCGCTGCTGACCTCCGACGCCCTGGCGGCGACGACGTTGGGTGTGGGTGTCGGTGCGGTAGCCCACCTGATTTCGCATCTCGTTGGACTCGATGCCGGGGGTACACCGCTGATCGATGTGCCCTTCTTCACGTTGCTCGGGGCGGTGTTGCTCGTCGCTGGCGTGCGCCGGCTACGTGCCGTCGAAGCTCGATGACCTCGAGGTCCACGTGGCCGGTTCTGCGGATTCCGCCATACCGCATCTCGATCGGCGACTTCAGCGGATTGTCGGCTGTCTTCTTTCAGATCGATCAGTCCTTCTGAAACCTCCGGGCATCGACGATGAGCTACCGACGGGGTGTCCCGGAGCATCGGGTAGCTTGCGCACATGAACGCGTTCATCTGCGAGGTCTGCGAACAACTTCTGTTCTTCGACAACTCGAGTTGTCTCCAGTGCGGGTCGATCCTCGGATTCGACCCGGCTTCGCTGCGCCTCCGGGCCCTGACCGCCGATGGCGGCGTGCTCCG
>CBDTXZ010000146.1:0-7694 GCA_965364515.1 uncultured bacterium | reverse complement strand
CGGCAGGATTCGAACCTGCGCACCCGGCTCCGGAGGCCGGTGCTCTATCCCCTGAGCTACGGGGGCTCGGGGTGAGGATCGAAGTGTAGTGGTCGGGTGCTGGACCGGATTCGGGCTCCTGTGCCTGGCTGGTATGGGCGACCATCTGGTCGCCCGCGGCGCGTCTCGGTGAACTCGTCATGCCACCCGCAGGCGCGACCCGGCTGGCAGGCGGTCTCGAGGTTATGGCTGCAGCGTCGTCGCCGAAGAGGGAGTGCCTACTCCACGGCCGCACCGCACGGCGCATCGCGTCTGGCACCTCGCAGGGCGGACACCGGATGGCGGGTGGCGGAGCGCGTAAGCCGCGTCCCGCACGCCGCAAAGCGGATAGCGAGAGCGGCAACCCGCCTAACCTCGCGATCTCATCATCAACGGAGAGCAGAACGTGCGAGTTGGAGTAGGCATCCTCGGTGGGGGAACGGTCGGCGGCACCCTTGCGCGCAAGCTGCTGACCGACCGTGAGACCATTGCGGCGAAGTCCGGCGTCGAACTCGAACTGGTCAAAGTCGCGGTCCGCGACCTCGACAGAGAGCGACCGTTCCCACCGGAGTACGCCACGAACGACCTCGAGTCCGTGGTCGAGCATCCGGACGTCGACCTGGTTGTCGAGGTGATGGGAGGGATCGAGCCTGCAGGCGGGCTCATTCTGCGTGCGCTCGAAGCCGGCAAGCCCGTGGTGACGGCCAACAAGGCGCTCATCGCCGAGCGCGGCCCGGACATCTTCGAGGCCGCGACGCGGGCCGGAGTCTCGATTCTCTTCGAAGCCGCCGTGGGAGGCGGAATCCCGCTGATCCGCCCGCTCTCCGAGTCGCTTGCAGGTGAGCGGCTGAACCGCCTTCTCGGAATCGTCAACGGGACGACCAACTACATCCTGAGTGCGATGGACTCCGACGGCGCTCCGTACGCGGAAGTGCTCGCCGAGGCGCAGCGACTCGGCTACGCGGAGGCCGATCCCACGGCCGATGTTGGCGGGGGAGACGCCGCAGCCAAGGCGACGATCCTCGCAGGGTTGGCCTTCGGTGTTTGGGTCGGGTCCGACGCCATCCACACCGAGGGCATCGACGGAATCGACACCCTGGACATCGAGTTCGCCCGCGACCTCGGCTATTGCGTGAAGCTCCTGGCCGTGGCCGAGTCGGTCAGCAAGGGCGTGTCCGTGCGCGTCCATCCGACGCTCGTGCCGCTCGACCATCCACTCGCCAACGTGCGCGGTGCCCACAACGCAGTGTTCGTGGAAGGTCCCGACATCGGCGACCTCCTGTTCATGGGTCCCGGGGCAGGGGGCGGTCCCACCGCAACTGCGGTGCTGGGAGACGTGATCGATGCCGCACGCGATCTGTTGGCAGGAACCAGAGTCGCTCCCAGGATCCGGCTCGGTGAAGGCTCGGTCGTGCCGTTCGGTGACATCTCCACGAAGTGGTACGTACGGCTCGAGGTTGCAGATGCGCCCGGCGTGCTCGCCCAGATCGCCGGTGCGTTCGGTGAGCACGGCGTATCGATCATGTCTGTGTGGCAGGACGGCCGCGGTGACGACGCAACGCTCCTGCTCGTCACCCATGACGCTCCGGAGTCGGCGCACCAAGCGGCGGTGGCGGCGCTCGACGGCCTCGACACCGTCAAGCAGGTCGCTGCTGCGATCCGCGTGATCAGCCCGGAGCCCTGATGCGCTATGTCTCGACCCGGGGGTCGGCTCCGGAGCTCGAGTTCGATGACGTGCTGCTGGCCGGCCTGGCGTCCGACGGCGGTCTGTACGTACCGGAGTCGATCCCGACCCTCTCCGGCCTTCCCGATCCGTCGAAGGGCTATGCAGCGGTCGCAGCCCAGGTGATGAGGCCATTCGTCGGGAGCGGCGTCGTCGGGGAGCAACTCGACGCCCTGTGCGCTGGTGCCTACGCCGGGTTTGCGCATCCTGATGTCGCCCCACTCACCGAGGTCGACGACGAGCTGTTCCTGCTCGAACTCTTCTGGGGTCCCACCCTGTCGTTCAAGGACTACGCCCTCCAATTGGTCGGCCGGATGTTCGACGCGGTGTTGACGGATCGCTCCGAGCGGGTTCTCGTGCTGGGAGCGACATCGGGAGACACCGGATCTGCTGCCATCGCAGGCTGCGAGGGCCGCGACGCCATCGACGTCGTGATCCTCTACCCCGAAGGCCGGGTCTCCGACGTACAACGCCGCCAGATGACTACGGTCGCCGCCGAGAACGTGAGGGCGGTCGCGGTCGAGGGCACGTTCGACGACTGCCAGGATCTGGTCAAAGCGGCATTCGGCGACGTCGAGATGAGGAGTCGGTTCTCTCTTGCGGCGGTGAACTCGATCAACTGGGCTCGGGTGATGGCACAGACCGCCTATTACTGGTGGACCGCAGCCCGGCTCGATCGATCGTTCTCGGTGGCAGTGCCCACCGGCAACTTCGGGAATGTCCTCGCAGCTTCGGTTGCCCGCCAGATGGGGGCTCCGATCGACCGCCTGATCGTCGGGAACAACGCCAATCACGGTCTCGAGACGTTCATCGGTTCGGGTCGTCTGCCGCTCTCGGGGGTTTCGCCGACGATTGCGCCGGCGATGGACATCGCCATCCCGTCGAACCTCGAGCGCTACCTGTTCGAGTTGTTCGGGAGGTCCGCCTCGAAGACGGCGGAGTCGATGGCCATGTTCAGGTCGGAAGGCGAGCTGGTCATCGATGAGCTCGCTCATGAGACGATGGCATCGGTGTTCGAAGCCGGATGGGTCGATGACGCAGGCATCGAAGCGACCATGAGCGATGTGTATGCCCTTCATGGTCTGACGCTCGACCCGCACACGGCGGTGGGATGGAACGTGGGCTCGAGACTCCGGCGCAACGGTGAGACCCTGGTCGTCGTCTCGACAGCCCATCCAGCGAAGTTCGCAGACGCGGTCGAAAGCGCAACGGGCTCGGTCCCACAGCTACCCGAGCGGGCGGTCCATGTGCTCGATCTCCCTGAGAGGACCTTCCGACTCGCCCCTGATCTCGGAGCGCTCGAATCCTTCCTCGCCGAAATGGGCCGTTCGGCGGATTTCTGACAGCGGAGTTGCCTGAGGGCGACAGGTTGCTATGATTTCGTACATCGAATCACTCCTCGGACGGATTCGATATCCCCTTTCCCCGGGACTTTTCGCGTATGCGCTCGCGCACGAGCCTCGCAATCCCATCCACATCGCCATCGCGGCGGCCTGAGAGGAGCACATGAGCACCAGGGCCCAACTCCAGAGCAAATCGGTTGGAGAGCTTCGAGAGATCGCAAGCGCAGCCGGCATCGATGCCAGCGGACTCCAGAAAGCCAAGATCATCGCCGCCCTCGTCGAGGCCGGCAAAGCCGCTTCGAACGGGAGCGACCCCACCGACAACATCGAATTGCCTGCCGCCACTCCGAGATCTCAGGACGACAAGTCCGGCGGTGGGGACTCCGATTCGTCGGACGGTTCGAAGAGCGATTCGGACGACGGCAGCCGCGGGCGTGACAGCGAAGGCGGCGAGAAGAACAGCAACGACGGTCAGAGCGGGAGCAATCAAGGCGGGAACAATCAAGGCGGGAACAATCAAGGCGGGAGCAACCAGGGCGGCGGCGACCGCAACGACGGCAACCGCAACCGAAACCGGAAGCGCAACCGCAACCGCAACCGCAACCAGGACAACGATCAGCCGGAAGGCGAGCAGGAAGTCCGCGAGGGGATGCTCGACATCCTCCCCGAGGGGTACGGCTTCCTTCGCGTCACCGGCTATCTGCCCGGCGAGAAGGACGTCTACGTGTCTGCGAGCCAGGTTCGCAAGTTCGGCCTCCGAAAGGGCGACGAGATCAAGGGCCCGGTGCGGGCTCCACGCAGCCAGGAGAAGTTCGCAGCGATCACACGGATCGAGACCGTCAACGGCCTCAACGTCGAAGAAGCGCGGAAGCGCCCGAAGTTCGAGAAGCTGACACCACTGTTCCCCGATCAACGCCTCAAGCTCGAGATCGAGGGGAAGACGGACAGCACCCTGACCCGGATCGTCGACCTGATCGCACCCATCGGCAAGGGCCAGCGCGGCCTCATCGTCTCTCCGCCCAAGGCAGGAAAGACGACGGTGCTCAAGGAGATCGCCCAGTCGATCACGACCAACAACCCCGAGTGCTATCTCATGGTCGTGCTGGTCGACGAACGGCCTGAGGAAGTGACCGACATGCAGCGGTCGGTGAAGGGCGAGGTCATCTACTCCACCTTCGATCGTCCTGCCGAGGAGCACACCCAGGTTTCGGAGCTCGCAATCGAGCGGGCGAAGCGTCTCGTCGAGACAGGTGTCGACGTCGTGATCCTCCTCGACTCGATCACGCGGTTGGCCCGAGCCCACAACCTGGCGACGCCGGCCTCGGGTCGGATCCTTTCTGGTGGTGTGGACAGCCAGGCGCTCTACCCGCCGAAGCGCTTCTTCGGCGCCGCTCGAAACATCGAAGAAGGTGGCAGCCTCACCATCCTCGGTACGGCGCTGGTCGAGACCGGCTCGAAGATGGACGAAGTGATCTTCGAGGAGTTCAAGGGCACCGGCAACATGGAGCTCCGTCTCGATCGAAAGCTGGCGGACAAACGGATCTACCCTGCGATCGACATCGAGGCGTCGGGAACACGACGCGAAGAATTGCTGTTCGACAGACGTGAGCTGGCACAGGTGTGGAAGCTCAGGAGAGTTCTGCTCGCACTCGAACCCGGTGCGGCGCTGGAGCTCCTCACCGACCGGCTCAAGAACAGCGCATCGAACAGTGAGTTCCTCGACGACGTCGCCAAGAGCGGCAACTGAGAGGAGAGAGGAAGACATGAAGGCCGACATCCATCCCGACTACAAAGAGGTCACCGTCAGTTGTTCGTGTGGCAACACTTTCGTGACGCGTTCCACCGCCGACTCGCTTCACCTCGAGCTGTGCAACGAATGCCATCCGTTCTTCACCGGTCGTCAGAAGCTCGTCGACTCGGGAGGCCGGGTCGAGCGTTTCCAGAAGCGGTACGCCAACACCCCGGTGAAGTCGAAGAAGCGCCAGAAGGCCGAAGCAGCAGGCTCGGACTCCAGCGACGCCGAGTGATTCGGATCTCACCGATCCGATGACGGCAGAATCAACCGATCCACAGATCACGTCTGACCCCCTCAGCGTAGGGGGTCAGGCAGTGCTCGAAGGGGTGATGATGCGCGCCCCGAGCGGCTGGGCGGTCGCCGTCCGCAGGCCGGACGGCGTGATCGAAGCGCAACGTCACGATCTTCCCAAGCTGTCGTCTCGGTCGCGATGGGCGAAGGTGCCCTTCGTTCGGGGCGTGCTCGTGTTGGGCGAGTCTCTCACGCTCGGCTTCCGTGCTCTTTCGTGGTCGGCACAGAAGTCGGTCGGTGAGGAGGAGAAGGAGCTCTCCAAGCTCGAGATTGCCGGATCGATGCTGCTGGCCTTCGTACTGTTCGCCGGCCTGTTCATCGTCGCTCCTGCGGCCATCGCCAACGCCGTCTCCGGCGAGTCCGAGATCGTGTTCGCCACACTCGAGGCGGTCATCCGGATCGTCATCTTCGTGGCGTACATCTGGGCGCTCGGCCGGTCGAAGGAGATCGCCAGGGTGTTCCAGTATCACGGTGCAGAGCACATGGCCATCCATGCGTTCGAGGCCGGTCAGCCGCTGTCGGTCGAGTCGGTGGAGCGATACGACCCTGAGCACCCTCGTTGCGGTACCAGCTTCCTTCTCCTCGTGATCGTGATCTCGATCGTGCTGTTCACGATCGTCGGTCGGGCCGACTGGCTCATCCTGATCCTCAGCCGTGTGATCGGGATCCCGCTCGTCGCCGGCATCAGCTACGAGATCCTCAAGTGGTCCGGGACGAACGGTGGGGAGCGGTTCGCAGGGATGTTGGCCGCTCCGGGTCTGTGGCTGCAGAAGCTCACGACGGCCCGTCCCGAACAGCCGATGATCGAGGTGGCCGTCACCTCGCTGCTTTCTGCGTTGAGCGACGATCTGGTGGCCGAGGTCGTAGACCGGGGCGGTCTGCCCCAGTCGGCGCTCGATGCCTACGCCCGCTGACCGTGGATCCGCGCTTTCTCGAGCTGCTGGAGGATCTCCAAGTCGAGTTCGCCGAGGTCACCGAGGCGCTGGGTGACCCCGACGTCGGCAGCGACCCCGATCGTCTCGCCGATCTGGGTCGACGCCATTCCCACATCAGCGGGGTCCTGGACCTCTGGAGCCGACTGCGCCAGGCGACCACCGATCGTGCCGAAGCCCTCGAGTTGGCCGCAGAGGATCCGGAACTGGGCGACGAGCTCATGGCCATTGCAGACGAGCGTGCGGGAGAGATCGACCGTCTCGAGTCCGAGTTGCGCCTTGCGCTCGCTCCCCGCGACGAGAACGACGACCGTGACGTGCTCATCGAGATCCGGGCGGCGGCCGGTGGCGACGAGGCTGCGATCTGGGCTGGTGACCTGGCGAGAATGTACGGGCGCTACGCCGAGCGGGAAGGCTTCAAGACCGAGTTGATGGACGTCGCCGAGTCGGAGGCAGGCGGGTACACGAAGGTCACCCTCTCGGTCAGAGGCACCGGTGCGTACTCGAAGTTCAAATTCGAATCGGGTGTCCACCGGGTCCAACGGGTTCCGAAGACGGAATCGCAGGGGCGGATCCACACCTCCACCGCAACTGCAGCCGTGTTGCCGGAGGTCGAGGCGGTCGATGTCGATCTCGACCCGAATGACGTCCGTGTCGACGTGTTCCGATCGAGCGGGCCCGGCGGACAGTCGGTCAACACCACCGACTCGGCGGTCAGACTCACTCACGAGCCGACCGGTCTGGTCGTCACCTGTCAGGACGAGAAGAGTCAGCTGCAGAACAAGGAGAAGGCTTTCAGGATCCTCCGGGCGCGGTTGTATCAGGCCGAGATGGAGCGTCGTCATGCCGAGTTGGCAGGGGCGCGGAGATCGATGGTCGGCACCGGAGATCGATCCGAGAAGATCCGTACCTACAACTACAAGGAGAGCCGGGTCACCGACCACCGGATCGAGCTGACCGTCTACAAGCTCGACGCCATTCTCGATGGTGATCTCGATGTTCTCATCGACCCCCTGACCGAAGCCGAGATCACGAGCGCACTCGAGCCCGACTGACGGGCTCACCGCTCGTCGCCCGCAGGTGCTGTCTGTTCTCAGCGTTCAGCCATCAGGGTCGGCCGGCGCACCTGTGTTCGGTTCGCCAAGCTCCGACTGCACGGAACTGATTCCTGATCAGGATGGGGCAGATAGCTGATAGCTGAGAGCCGATAGCGGGAGGGCGCCAGCCCGACCCCGGTGGCTCGTTCTCTGCGCTGCACCACGACGACAGTGGGATGGATCCCGCCATTTATCGATGGCGGACGCGCGAGATCGTGATGACGTCGTACCGGCTGGCCTTTCTGGGTTTCGGAGTGGTCGAGACGTGCTTCGCGCCGACGTCAGCTCGATGACGAGGCGGTAGCGGAGATCGATCGACGAGATGAGGCTTCGAGATGGCTGCGCTCCTCACCCGCCACGACGTCCACATACTGGAGAAGCACCTCGTGGAACAAGGGGTCGCGTGCCCAGCCGGGTTCGAAGGAATGCGGGAGGCCCCGTGCCACGATCTCGCCCACCGCAGCGATGTACTGCGCCCTCCGGAGACCCTGGATG
>CBDTXZ010000145.1:0-7697 GCA_965364515.1 uncultured bacterium | reverse complement strand
CATGCATCGAGTGAGTCGCATACCCATCCGCCCACGCCCGATGCGACCCCCCATAGAACGGCTCGACAAGACAGACATCCATGGGCTACGGGAGATCCGGCTCGGGTCTGCCTGCAGCTTCAAACCCGGTGCTGTCGGCTGTCGGTCGTCGGCCTTCCAGTCGGGAAGGCACGCGACTACCGAGACCGATGACTGGAGCGAGGAGCTGAACACGCAATCGTCCAGAGCCGACAGCCGACAGCCGAGAGCCGATCGCGTGACGGCGCCAGCCGGAACCCTTCACATCTCTGAGCGGCCGACGAGGGCTCGGCCGAGGGTGAGTTCGTCGGCGTAGTCGAGGTCGCCGCCGACGGGCAGACCCGACGCCAGACGGCTGACTCTGATCCCGAGCGGCTTGAACTCCCTGGCCAGATACATCGCAGTGGCATCGCCTTCCATGGTGGGATTGGTGGCGATGATGAACTCGCTGATCTGCTCGGACTCCACTCGTGTCCGGAGTTCGGGGATCCGCAGCTGATCGGGCCCGATTCCCTGGATGGGCGATAGGGAACCGCCGAGCACGTGGTAGCGGCCCCGATACTCGTTGGTGCGCTCGATGACGACGATGTCCTGGGGACGCTCGACGACGCAGAGGATCGACTGATCGCGTCGGGCATCGAGGCAGATCGCGCACTCTTCGTTGGCGGTCACGTTGAAGCACCGGACGCAGTGACCGATCTGATCCCTGAGATCGAGCACGGCGTGTCCGAGTCTCCGTGCGTCCGTGTCTTCGATGCTCAAGAGGTGGAACGCGATCCTCTGCGCGCTCTTGCTCCCGATTCCCGGGAGGCGCGAAAGCTCGTCGATGAGCCGCTGAAGCGGGCCCTCGTACATCAGCCCAACAGCCCGCCGAGCCCTCCGAGGCCTCCTGCCAGCCCGCCCATCGAGTCCTCGGCTGCCTTGGCCGCTTCTCCCATGGCAGCGTTGATCGCCGCAACGACGAGGTCGCCGAGCAGTTCGGGATCCTCGGGGTCGATGACGTCGGGCGAGATGTCGATGGCGACGACTTCGTTGGAGCCCTTGACGGTCGCCTTGACGACGCCGCCTCCCGCAGAGCCCTCGAACGTCTGCTCGGCGAGCTCGTTCTGGGCGGCCATCAGCTCTTCCTGCATCTTCTGCGCCTGCTTCATGAGCTGACGCATGTCGGGCTGACGGTTCATGTGGACTCCTCGATGGTGTGGGACACGCCAATCGTAACCGGAGCCGGTTGTTCAGCCGTCTCCGTCGGACTCCTCGACGACCGTCCCGCCCAGCTCGTCCTCGACGAGTTTGAAGGGATCGGTGAGGTCTTGGGGCGCCTCGTCCATGGCGTCCTGATCGGGAACGCGCTCGGGTTCGGGCTCAGGTTCCGGCGCGGCACGACGTGGCCTGTCGTCCTCGGCCGAGGCGACGGAGCCGTCCGCGGGAGCGAACACGACGTCCACGGAGCCGCCGAGCAGATCTCCGGCCCGGGTTGCGACGATGGACGCGGCTGCCGGGTCCGCCTCGAGTGACTTGAGATGGAAGCCGTGGCGAACGCCGACGACGAGGGTCGATCCACGGACGTCCATTGGCTCGGTCTCCCGGAAGAGCGCCCAGCGTCTCGCCCCGAGGAGATCACGCAGCCCGCCGAAGAGCTGGGGCCACACCGACCGGAACTTCTCGATGGTGAGCCCTTCTGCCGCATCTCTCGCCTCCGGTTCGCCGACCAGAGGTGCCGCGGCAGCAGCGAGTTGCTCTTCGGCCTCCGGATCGTCGATCGGCTCGCTCTCGGCTGCAGGGGCGGACGGGGCCGAAACGGGCTGCTCGTCTGCGACGCGTGGCGTGGGGTCGGGCGCAGCGGGCTTCTCCTGGGCGGGCGTCGACGAGGGCGCCGAGACGTTGAGGTTGTTGATCTTGCGCTCGAGCCGGTCCATGCGGGAGAGCATCGCCTCGGCGTCTGTCGACGTCTCCGGACGCGTCAGCTTGATCATCGCCAGCTCGAGCATCAATCGCTCCTCTCGCCCCTCTCTCAGCTTGATGAGCGCCTCACCCAGAAGATCCACACCCCGGAGCACGTCTCCGGCGGGAAGACGGACCGCCGCCTTCCGCCAGGTCTCCAGCACCTCCTCGGGCTCATCCGCGACTTCGGCGAGATTGGGGGCGTAGTGAGCGAGGAAGACCCCGCGCAGGAACCCGACCGACTCTGCAACGAACCGCCGCAGATCGACACCTTCGCCGGCGAGACGCGCGACGAGTTCGAGACCGGCTTGGGCGTCCTGATCCGCGATGGCGGCGGTGAGCGCGGCGTAGGCCTCCCGGTCGGCCAGGCCGAGTGCGCGGTTGACCCCATTGAGATCGACGGTCGAGTCGCCGAGCGCTGCAACCTGTTCGAGGAGGCTCAGCGAGTCGCGCACGCTGCCGGCCGCGTGACGTGCGACTGCGATGAGTGCCGCCGGCTCGGTGCTGTAGCCCTCTGCGTCCGAGATCCTGGCGAGATGAGCGGCGAGCGACTCGACCGACACGGAGTGGAAGTCGAAGCGCTGCGTGCGGCTCCGGACGGTGTCGAGGAGTTTGTATGGCTCTGTCGTCGCCAACACGAAGTGCACGTGCTCGGGCGGTTCCTCGAGCGTCTTGAGGAGGGCGTTTCCGGCGGCCTTCGACAGCATGTGAGCCTCGTCGAGGATGAACACCCTTCGGCCCGTCCCGGTCGACGCCACCGTCGTGACGCTGACCCGCATCTCGCGTATGTCGTCGACCGAGTTGTGACTGGCGGCGTCGAGTTCGAGCACGTCGAACGAGGAGCCCTCCGTGATCGCCACGCAGCTGTCGCACTCGTTGTCCGGCGATCCGTCCGACAGCCGGTTCTCGCAGTTCAGCGTCTTGGCGAGGATGCGGGCGGTGGTGGTCTTGCCGGTCCCACGCGGGCCTGCGAAGAGGTAGGCGTGGGCGACATGACCGTCTGCCACCTCACGCGACAGCGTGGTCGTCACATGGGATTGCCCGACCACCTCGTCGAAGGTCTGGGGCCGGTACTTGCGATACAACGCCTGGTATTCCGCCATCGCCGGAGAGCCTACCGGTTGGGCGGGACAGGCCACAGGGGGCGTTCCGGAGGATGAAACGGAAGGTTCCGGGGTCGCTTATCGTTCAGGACGGCAAGGCATCTGCCGATGGGGACGTGTGACCATGACATCTGAGACCTCCGACGACGCCGCGTCCACGGCGAATACATCGGCGGTGTGGGCTAGGGGCCTCGTCCGGGACTTCGGCAAAGACACCGCAGTGGACGACCTCGACCTCGACATCGCACCCGGCGAGTTCTACGGCCTGCTGGGGCAGAACGGGGCCGGGAAGACGACGACGATCAAGATGATCGTGGGCCTGCTTCGCCCCACCCGCGGCACTGCGGGCATCGGAGAGTTCGACACCTGGAAGGACCCCATCGCCGTGAAACGGCGAATCGGCGTGTTGCCCGAGGAGTTCAACCTGTACGAGCGCCTCACGGGAGCCGAGCTCCTGGACTTCGCTGCAGGTATGCACGGACTCGAACGCCCCGAGACCATCGACCGTCGCGACGAGCTTCTCGAGCTGCTCGACCTGTCCGAGGCCGCCAACAAGCTGGTCGGGGACTACTCCCGCGGGATGCGCAAGAAGGTCGCCTTGGCGGCGTCGATCATCCACCGTCCCGACGTGCTCTTTCTCGACGAGCCCTTCGAGGGCGTCGATCCGGTCAGCGCTCGCCTGATCCAGAAACTCCTCATGCGCTTCACGGCGAGCGGGGCAACCATCGTGTTCTCCGCCCACGAGATGCATCTGGTGCAGCGTCTCTGCACGAGGATCGGAATCATGGTCAAGGGCCGGTTGGCGATCGAGGACACCGTGGAGGGTCTGTGTGAGCGGACCGGCACCAGCAACGTCGAAGACGCCTTCATCATGGCCGTCGGCGGCGACATCGGGTCGGGTGAGATCGAGTGGTTGCACAACTCGTCCAGCTGAAGCTGCGGCTGCTCTGGAACGGGCTGCGAGCCGACTGGCAGCGCCGGTTTGGTTTCCCGGCGACCATGCTGGCCCTGGGTGTCGGGGCCGTCTATCTCGCCGGACGCTACGACGCAACGTTCTTCTCGCTGTCCGCCGAGGCGAGGATCCAGTTCACATTGTGGGCCGCACTCGGGTTCTTCGGGTTGTGGGTGACGCTTCCGGTGGTGATCTTCCCGCTCGACGAGAATCTGGACCCGGCACAGTTTGCGATGGCCCCGATTCCCCCGCTCTCGTTCATCACCGGTCTGGGCCTGGCGGCGTTGATCGCCCCGAGCGTCGTCGTCCCCGTCATCGTCTTGGGGACGAACGTTGCCATCCACGCCTCTGTGTTCCCGATCGCCGTGTGGTCTTCGCTGCTCTTCCTCATCCTGATGATCGTGTCGGGTCAGCTGTTCACGACCGCGATATCGGCCATCCTTCGAACACGACGCGGACGCGACCTCTCGATGCTCATCGTGCTCGGGATCGGGCTGGTCGGCTTCGCAGCTCAGCAGCTCACGCGTCGAGCGGTGGATGCGCTCGGCTTGGAAGGCGCCGTGCTGGCCAATCAGATCGGCGACAGTGCGGTGTTCCTGCCGCCGGTCGCTGCCCAGCGAGTCATCACCGAGGCAATCGAGGGGCGGTACGCAGGGGTCGTCATGTGGTCGATCGTCACCATCGCCTGGATCGGTGTGCTCGCATGGACTTGGAACCGGCTCTTGCAGTGGATGCTCACGACGCCACAGGCGAACACCGGGCCGGCCAGGCGCGCTCGCGGTGCCGGCCTCGCCGGCGGTTGGGGATGGAGCGCTCCGATCGTCCTCGCACGCAAAGAGCTCCGATTCTTCGTGCGCGATCCACGCCAGCGCCTGGTGTGGACCGGTGCGGTCATCTTCCTCGGGCTCGTCGCGTCGTCGATCCTCGTCGGCACCACCGGAATCGGTCAGTTCAGGACTCGAGAGTGGATCCCGCTGCTCGCACCCGGGCTGGTCCTGTTCGTCGGCCTGCCGATCGCTTTGAACATGTTCGGCTGGGAACGAAACGCCGCCAGCTTCCTCTTCGTCCTTCCGACCACTCCACGGCGGCTCATCCTGGGCAAGAACCTTGCGACGGCGGTTGCACTGTTCCTCGAAACTGCGCTGCTGTCGGTCCTGCTTGCTGCACTCTCGGGCTCGTGGGAGATCCTGAGGTTCCTTCCGGCCCTGACCTTCGCTGCAGTCGGATGCCAGTTGGCAGTCGGCAACCTGGTGTCGGTGTTGACTCCCCTCCGGCTCCCCCGCGAGGGCACCGACGTGTTCAGCCAGGCGACCGAGCAGGGATGCCTGGCGATCTTCGCCCAGCTCACGTCGTTTGCGTTGATCGGTCTGCTGTTGGTCCTCCCGGCATCTGCGATGGTGCTCGCCGTCGAGTTCGGCGCCGCGCTCAGCCCGTGGATGGCGAACGGCTTCTCGCTGATCTGGGGGGCGTTCTTCTACTTCCTGTCGGTGGCGGTGACTTCCCGGATCCTGGCGCGTCGCATGCCCGAAGTGGTGAACTGGGTCCAGACGGTGTGACGGCGCCGGCGGGCGCCCTCGCAACACCTGGCTCCTCGCCCTCGGCGCTTCATGCCTGGGGATTCGTCAACGGCTCGCGACGCTCGCATGGCGCGCCGCCGGGAAGGCTCAGAAGTCGGCGATTCTCTCCAGGAAGCGGCGAACCGGGAGCCGCGAGCCGTCGGGTTCCTCTGCGAGAGTGTGTAGATGCCGGCAGCACTGGGTACACGACGACCATGAACCATCCACATGAACTCGTCGTCATTCTCGGGACCGCCCGGGAAGGCAATCAATCATCGAGAGTCGTCCCCGGGATCGTGGACGCCGCCACCGACCGCGATTGGAAGACCACGGTCATCGACGTGGCCGACCATCCGCAGTCTGTAACGGACTCCCATGCCGGAGACGAGCCGTTCCGCAGCCAGATGGCGACCGCCGACGCCTTCGTCATCATCGCCCCCGAATACAACCACAGTTTCCCCGGTGAGCTGAAGCTGCTGCTCGATCGCCAACAGGGCGAATTCGCCCACAAGCCGGTAGGCCTCGTCGGTGTGTCCGCAGGCAGCCACGGTGGCATCCGAGCCGTCCAGGGTCTGCTCCCCGTGATGTACACGTTCCGGGCCGTGTCGGTGCTCCCACAGGTGTTGATCGCCGGAGTTCACGAGCTCGATGATCCCTTCGGTGTCGAGCGTCATGCACAGCAACTCTCCGCCATGCTCGGCGAGCTCGAGTTCTATGCGGAGGCGTTGAAAGCGGCGCGCAGCTGAGCCAACACTGCCACCAACGGGGCCTGGTTGTGGTTCCAGCTCGAGGTCAGAGCCCAACCAGCTCGGCACTGACGTCCCACAACCTCCGAGCCGCATCCTCGTCGGATGCGATCGGGAGGCGCGGTTTCACGTCTTCGTCCGCCCAGTAGAGGCCGCGTGAGATCTCTCGGTGCGGTGAAGTGGCGAGATGAACGGTCGTTGCCGCACCCTCGGCGGGGGTGGCGAAGAACGGCTTCAACAACCGCATCGTCACCGCCATGATCTTCGAGCTCTCTCGTCCCTGAGCGAACGACGTGCCAACCAAACCGGGGTGGAGTGCTCGGGCGGTCACACCCGAGTCCTGCAGCCTCCGGTCCAGCTCGATCGTGAACAGGATGTTCGCCAGTTTCGACCTGGCATACGCCAGGTTGGAGGTGAATCGCCTGGTCGACTGAAGGTCGTCGAAGTCGAGCCCGTCTTTCGTCCGGCGGTAATTCTCGGAGCTGACCGTGATCACTCGAGACGGCGCTCCGGCGATGAGCCTCTCGACGAGGAGGTTGGTGAGCAGAAACGGACCGAGATGGTTCACGCCGAACGTCCATTCGAACCCATCCGGAGTCTCGAGACGCTTTCCTGTCATGACTCCCGCGTTGTTGATCAGGACATCGAGCCTGGCGGGCGGGAGCCGGTCGGCGAGCGACCTGATCGACGCAAGGCTCGACAGGTCGAGTTCCTCGACTGCGACCGTATTGCCTGTGACCGACGCGATCTCGATGGCGGCGGCGTGACCTCGTCGGGGGTCCCGAGCGGTGATGGTGACCGAGGCGCTTTGTCGGGCCAGCTCTATCGCCGTCGCCTTCCCGATTCCGGAGTTCCCACCCGTGATCAGCACGTGTTTGCCGGCAATGTCCCAGGTCACGATGACAAGTGTACGAGCGGCGAGGAGCGTCGGATCACAGCGTGTTTCGATGTCATTCCGAGGTCGCAATGATCGCAGACGCAACGGCTGTTCCGCTGGTGAAGGCCCCCTCGATGCGTGCACCCGCGAACGCTTCACCCGCGAGCCACACGCCCGAGCCGAGATCGAGGTAGCCGATGTCGAGCGGGTTGGTCGGCATCGAGTATCGCCAACGGTGTGAGATCGATGCGGCGACCGAAGCCCCGGTGAGGCGCTCGAACTCGCCGTTGAGATCTTGCAACCAGACACTGCGATCGGCCTCGAGGTTCGACCGGGCGTACCCTGGCGTGGAGTGGATCGTGACCGCCGGGATCTCCGAAACCCCCTTGGCGTGATTGTCTGCGATCCATGCGATCGGACCGCCGTCTGGGGCGAGATGCCCGTCTGACAGGCCTGGGTCTCCGTCGACCACCGACATCACGGCGATGCACGGGTCGTATTCGA
>CBDTXZ010000144.1:0-7761 GCA_965364515.1 uncultured bacterium | reverse complement strand
CCTATATCCGCTCGGCGATGAGGTCGCCGATCTGGGAGGTGGACATCCCCATGTCGGGGCCGCCCATCGTCTCGAGCTCAGGGAGCACCGACGCCGCCGCGGCTTCCACCGCAACGGCTGCGTCGAGATGACCGAGGTGCGCAAGACACAGGGCGGTCGAGAAGACGGCAGCCACCGGGTTCGCCCATCCGTTGCCTGCGATGTCGGGGGCGGATCCATGCACGGGTTCGAACATCGATGGATGGTCACCCGACGGGTTGAGGTTTCCTGAGGCTGCGAGACCGAGCCCACCCTGTACGGCTGCTCCGAGATCGGTGATGATGTCGCCGAAGAGGTTGTCGGTGACGATGACGTCGAATCGCTCGGGGGAGTTCACCAGATAGAGGCAGGCGGCATCGACGTGGACATAGTCCACGGTGACCGACGGGTACTCGGTTGCCACTTCGTCCACTGTTCGCTGCCACAGGTCGCCGGCGAACGTGAGCACGTTCGTCTTGTGACACAGCGTGAGATGATTGCGTCGCTCGGTGGCCCGCTCGAACGCGTATCGGACTGCGCGCTCGACGCCGTGACGAGTGTTGACCGACTCCTGGGTGGCGATCTCGTGTGGCGTGCCCTTCTTGAACTCACCGCCGACACCGGTGTACATCCCCTCCGTGTTCTCGCGGATGACCAACATGTCACATCTGTCCGGCGACAGGTCGGCGATCGGGGTGGGTACGCCGTCGTAGAGCTTGACCGGACGCAGGTTGATGTACTGGTCGAAGTCGAACCGCAGCTTCAAGAGGAGTCCGCGTTCGAGTACGCCCGGCGGCACGTCCGGCGTCCCGACGGCACCCAGCAGGATCACCTCATGGGCGTCGAGCTCTTCCTGGACCGACGAAGGCAACACCTCGCCGGTCGACAGGTAGCGACGGCCACCGAGGTCGTATTCGGTGTTCTCCGTGGTGAATCCGAACCGGGCCCCGGCGGCAGCGAGCGCCTTGGTGGCTTCGGCGGTGACTTCGATCCCGACCCCGTCTCCGGGGATCACTGCGACACGATGATGAGGCTTCGACATCTTGCGAGGTTAGGTGGAGTCTGCGCTCCCGGGTCGGTCGACCGTCACAGCGGAGGGCAACCGACCCGGGAACCCATCAGGCTCTGGATTTGTTCAAGGCTTCGACGAACGCCTCGGCAGAACCTTCCACGACATCGGTGTTGAGGGCACGGCCCGAGTAGGTCACGTCGCCAACCCGCACGACCACGTTGATCTCGGCCATCGCATCGGCGCCGGAGGTGACCGGGACCACCCGGTAGTCGACGAGGCGGGCATCGGAGGCGAAACCCGCCCGGATGGCGGCGAAGGCAGCGTGCACCATGCCGTCTCCCTCGCCGACGTACTTCTGCTCGGACCCGCCGATGTTGAGCGTGGCAGTCGCCGTCGGGGTGACGTCGTTTCCGCCTGCGACGTGGAGTCCGACCAACACGACATCTCCGACGAAGTGATCCGACTCCTCTTCGACGATGGCCCGGATCTCCTCTTCCCCGATCTGGACCTTGCGATCGGCGAGTTGCTTGAACTTCTCGAAGGCCCGGGCGAACGCGTCGTCCTCGAGCGAGATCTCCAGCTTCGTGAGCGCGTCCGCGAAACCTGCTCGCCCGGAGTGCTTGCCGAGGATGATCTGCCCGGCGACCTGCCCTACCGAGGCGGCGTCCATGATCTCGTACGTCGACTTGTCGCGCAGCACGCCGTGCTGATGGATGCCCGACTCGTGGGCGAACGCGTTCCTTCCGACGACGGCCTTGTTGAACTGGACCGGATAGCCGGTGAGTCTCGATACGAGTCGCGACGTGTCGGTGATCTGGGTGGTGTCGGCGCCGATCTCGACGCCGAACACGTCCTGGCGGGTCTTGATGGCCATGATGATCTCTTCGATGGACGTGTTGCCTGCTCGCTCGCCGATCCCGTTGATCGCACCCTCGATCTGGCGGGCCCCCGCCGAGATCGACGAGAGCGAGTTGGCGACTGCCAGACCGAGGTCGTTGTGGCAGTGGACCGACATGGTCACGTCGTCCCGATCACCCTTGACCTCTTTGAACATCGTCTTCATGAGCTCGACGAAGTCGGTGGGCGTGGCGTACCCGACGGTGTCTGGGATGTTGATCGTCGTAGCTCCGGCTTCGACCGCGGCCTTGCACACTTCGATCAGGAAGTCGTGATCGGTCCGGGTGGCGTCCTGGGGAGAGAACTCGACGTCGTCGGTGTAGCCGCGTGCCCGTTTGACGCCCTCGATCGAGGCCTTCAGCACCTCGTCAGGTGTCATCCGGAGCATCTTCTCCATGTGGATCGGCGAGGTCGACATGAACACGTGGATCCGGAAGGCCTCGGCGGCTTTCAGTGCCTCGTATGCCTTGTCGATGTCGTCGGGGTGAGCCCGGGCCAGCGAGGCGATCACGGGACCTCGGACATCGGTGGCGATCTTGGAGACCGCCTCGAAGTCACCAGGGGAGGACGCGGCGAAGCCGGCCTCCAGTACGTCGACTCTCAGCTTGGCGAGCTGGTGGGCGATCACCACCTTCTCGTCGGGGGTCAGGGCGATGCCGGGGGCCTGTTCGCCGTCTCTCAGGGTCGTGTCGAAGATGACCAGTCTGTCGTTCATGTTGGTCTCCGTTGTCGGTGGTGGGGTTTCGGTCGTCGGTTTCTCACACGCCTACCGGTGCAGGCGGGAGGATGAGCGCCGGGTCGCAGACACGCTGCGCCCGGCTACCGAAGCAGCGAGAGCGAGCCGCCTTCGTGAAACCGAGAACCGGGAACCGAGAACCGATGACTCATGGGGCCGACTTCGGCTCCATGAACGGCATCATCGAACGGAGCTCTTTGCCCACGTCCTCGATCTGGTGGCGCTTGTTCGCCTCGCGCTGTTCGAGCAGGTACGGAGCGCCCTCGCGGGCCTGAGCGAGCCATTCGTTTGCGAAGGCGCCGCTCTGGATCTCCGACAGCACCTTCTTCATCTCCGCTCGGGTCTCGTCGGTGACGATGCGCGGGCCGCGGGTGTAGTCGCCGTACTCGGCCGTGTCGGAGATCGAATAGCGCATGTACGAAAGACCGCCCTCGTAGAGGAGATCGACGATCAGTTTGAGCTCGTGGAGTGTTTCGAAATAGGCGGACTCCGGCTGGTAGCCGGCGTCGACGAGCGTCTCGAAGGAGGCCTTGATCAGTTCGGAGACCCCTCCACACAGGATGACCTGCTCGCCGAAGAGGTCGGTCTCGGTCTCTTCCTTGAAGGTGGTTTCGAGCACGCCGGCGCGGGCTCCGCCGATGCCCCACGCATACGAGAGGCCGAGCGCCTTGGCATTGCCGGTTGCGTCCTGGTGTACGGCCAGGAGGCACGGAACGCCCGAGTTCTCCGTGTAGGTGCGGCGGACCAGATGCCCCGGTCCCTTCGGAGCGACCATGAGGACGTCGACGTCCTCGGGCGGGACGATCTCGCCGAAGTGAACGTTGAATCCGTGGGCGAACATGAGCGCGTCGCCAGATGAGAGGTTGGGGGCGATCTCGTCGCGATAGATCCCACCCATGATCTGGTCGGGGAGCAGGACCATGATCGTGTCGGCCCACTTGGTCGCAGCGGCGACCGTGTCGACTTTCAACCCGGCGGCCTCGGCTTCGGCGCGGCTCGATGAGCTCTCACGGAGACCGACGACGACGTCCACCCCGGACTCGTGGAGGTTGCGGGCGTGGGCATGTCCTTGGCTGCCGTACCCGATGATGGCGACCTTCCGGCCCTTGATCACTTCGGGGTCGGCGTCTGACTCGTGATAGATGGTTGTCATTCGTTCCTTACTCGCTCTGTTCGATGATGATGGTCGGTACGCGCTCAGTTCACGGCACGAAGTCGGGATTCCTTGCCCTTCAGCTCCCTGGCGAGGGCGATACGGCCCGATTTTGCCAGGTCGACGACGCCGAATGGCCTGAGGAGCTCGAGGAAGTCGTTGATCTTCCCGGGGTCGCCTGCGACCTGGAGACACATGCTCGAGTGTCCGACGTCGACCGGTACCGCCTTGAAGATGTCGGCGATCTCGAGAACCTCGGATCGGCGCCCGGGAGGAGCCGACACGCGAACCAGCATGATCTCGCGTTCGAGGCTGCGATCGGGCTCGAGCTCGGTGATCTTGACGACGTTGATCAGTTTGTGGAGCTGTTTCTTCACCTGTTCCAGCTCCGGCGCCTCCACGACGATGGTCATCTTCGACATCCCCTCTTCGTGAGACGGGCCGACTGCGAGGGAGCGGATGTTGAACCCGCGCCTGGCCAGCAGTGACGCCACCCTGGCCAACACCCCCGGCCGGTCTTCCACGAACACACTCAGAGTCCGGAACATGACATCTCCTTGGTGAGAACGCGACCCTGGACGCAGCGTGCTGTCGGCTGTCGGCTGTCGGCCGTCGGCTCTCGTAGCCCGTTCGCAGCGCCGATGGCTGATCGCTGATGGCTGACAGCACTGAGGGTGTTCCGGCTTCGAACCTTCGCGATGAGCGTGTTCGCGGGGTTCATGGTGCCACCACCGTCTTGCCGGGGGCGACGATGACTTCGTCGTTGCTTCCGCCCGAAGGGATCATCGGGAAGACCATCTCGTCGGAATCGACGACGAACTCGACGACCACGGGACGATCGTTGATCGCCAGTGACTGCTCGATGGCGGGGGCCACCTCGTCGGGTGTGGTGGCCCTGAGTCCTGCGCACCCCATCGCCTCGGCGAGCTTCACGTAATCGACCTTCGAGCCGAGTTGGCTCGCCGAGTAGCGCTCGTTGTAGAAGAGGCGCTGCCACTGGGTCACCATCCCGTACACCGAGTTGTTCATCACGGCGATCTTGACGGGGATGCCCTCTTCGGCGGCGGTGATCAGCTCCTGGCTCGTCATCTGGAAGCAGCCGTCGCCGTCGATCGCGTAGACGAGCTCGTCGGGTTGCCCGACGGCCGCCCCGATCGCCGCCGGAACGGCGAATCCCATCGTTCCGAGACCGCCGGAGTTGATCCACTTGCGGGGGTCTTCGAACTTCCAGTACTGGGAGGCCCACATCTGGTGCTGTCCCACTCCGGCGACGACGATGGCGTCGCCACCGGTGATCCGGTGGATCTCCTCGACGACGTACTGCTGCTTGATGGGGCCGTCCGGCTGCTGGTCGTAGCTGAGCGGCTGCTCGCGCTGCCAGGTCCGGATCTGATCGATCCAATCGGCCCGGTCCGGCGTCTTGCGGCTGCCCCACGCCTCGACGAGCTGTTCGAGAACGCGTTTGGCATCGCCGACGATCGGGACCTCGGGGGTCCTCACCTTGCCGATCTCCGCAGGATCGACGTCGACGTGGATGACCTGAGCGGAGGGGGCGAATTTGGTCGGGTCTCCGGTCACCCGGTCGTCGAAGCGCACGCCCACGGCGATGAGCAGGTCGGATTTCTGGATGGCAGTGATGGCGGTGTAGGTGCCGTGCATGCCGGGCATGCCCATCGCCAGGGGATGAGAGTCGGGGAAGCAGCCCCGTCCCATGAGGGTGGTCGTGACCGGGATACCGCTGCGATTGGCCAACTCGAGCAGCGCCTCGGAGCCTCCGGCCTTGATGACTCCGCCTCCGACGTACAGAACGGGGCGACGGGCGTTGGCCATGAGCTCTACCGCCTCTTTGACCCGTCGCGGGTGACCGTCGACGGTTGGGCGATAGCCGGGGAGATCGAGCTCCGTTGCAGCGGCACGCCAGGTCATCTGGGCGTTGAGGATGTCCTTCGGCAGGTCGATGAGCACGGGCCCGGGTCGGCCTGTGGCGGCGATGTGGAAGGCTTCGTGGACGACGTCGGGGATGGTGTCGGGGTCGGTCACGAAGTAGTTGTGCTTGGTGGCGGGCATGGTGATCCCGGTGGTGTACGCCTCTTGGAAGGCGTCGTTACCGACGGCCGTCGTCGGGACCTGTCCCGTGATCGCGACGATCGGCACGGAATCCATCAGCGCATCTGCGAGCGGAGTGACCAAGTTCGTCGCGCCGGGCCCCGATGTGGCGATGCACACCCCGACCTTGCCGGTGGCCCAGGCATAGCCCTCGGCCATGTGACCGGCCCCCTGCTCGTGACGCGCGAGCACGTGTCGTACCGAGGAATCGAGGAGAGGGTCGTAGGCGGGCAGGATGGCGCCGCCGGGTACGCCGAAGGCGACTTCGACGTCTTCGGCCTCGAGGGCTCGGATCAGTGCTTCGGCTCCGCTGATGGTGCTCATGTGGTTCTCCGGGTTCGTTCCGGTCGGTTGTCGGTTTCGGGTGCAGTGTGGTCGGGCAAAAACAAACCCTCCCGGTCTGGGAGGGCAGGTGAGCGCACACGCCGGGTCTTGGGGGCGTGAGCGCTACGGAAGTACGAGAATGGTGGAGTACATGTTCGGTTGCGATTATGGCGGGCAGGCAACGGCGAGTCAACTACGCACCGCCCCGCAGAAGCTGCGGAGCGGTGCGCCAAGCCGGTGCCGGTTTTGGAAGGGGACGAGATGAGTGATGAGACACACGTGCTGGTGGTCGGCGGCGGATACGCCGGGGCGACGCTCGCGAAGCGACTGGGGGACTCGGTTCGGGTCACTCTGATCTCGGACGACAACTTCCTCCTGTCGACGCCGATGCTGGCCGAGGTCGCGGCCGGCTATCTCGACCCTCGTCACATCGTCACGCCCCTCCGCGACCTGTGCCCGCACGCCAACGTGATCCAGGGCCGAGTTCGCTCCCTCGACCCCGATGCCATCTCCGTCACGGTCGAAGGCCCCCTCGGGGCCGGCACACGGACCATCTCGGGCGACGTCATGGTCATCGCTCTCGGTTCTGTACCCGCTGATTTCGGTGTCGACGGCGTGTCCGATCACGCGCTCGACTTCAAGACGATCGGTGATGCGCTGGCCATCCGGAATCGTGTGCTCGCATCGCTCGAGGGCAGTGCGGTGTCGGATGATCCACGCTTGACCCGCACGGTCGTCGTCGGTGCCGGATACTCGGGTGCCGAGCTGGCAGCGGCGCTGTCCGACTTCGTCCACGAGGCGGCCGAGACCTATTTCAGTTCCTCGGTTCTCCCGGAGGTGATTCTGGTGGATGCGGTGGATCGGGTGACTCCGGCACTCAGCAAACGTCTGTCCGCGGCCGCGGGTGACCAGTTGGCCGAGCGACGAGTCGATGTCCGGCTCGGGATCAAGGTGGCGTCGGTGGATGCCCGAGGACTGACGTTCGAGACCGGCGATCGGATCGACGCTGCAACCGTCGTCTGGGCGGCGGGAGTGAGACCCAGCCCGCTCATCGAGAAGCTCGGATTGCCGACCGAGCGGGGCCGGCTGGTCACGGACGGTCGTATGCGCGTGACGGATCGGGTGTTCGCCCTGGGTGACGTTGCCGCGGTTCCGGACGGCTCCGGCTCGACCTCACCGCCGACGGCGCAATTCGCGGTTCGCCAGGGGCGCTACCTCGGCGACAACCTCGTGAAGATCTTGTCCGGTGAAACGGTGCCCCGTTTTCGATACAACACCCTCGGCGAATTGGTGTCGCTGGGCCACCACAATGCGGTGGGGCGGGTCATGAAGGTGCCGGTTTCGGGCCTTCCGGCATGGTTCCTCTGGCGGTCCTACTACCTGCTTCAAGTGCCGTCGTTGTTCAGACGTGCCCGGATCGCAGTCGACTGGACCCTCGACGTCGTGTTCCCACCCGACATCGCATGGATCCCGGCATCGAGCAAGCAACTCCGCTCGTAGCCTTCACGCTTCACG
>CBDTXZ010000143.1:0-7817 GCA_965364515.1 uncultured bacterium | reverse complement strand
GCCTCGGCGCCCGCACCTGTCTGGAGGCCGTCAAGGACGCATACGACACCGCCCGCGCCGAGGGCAAGGCAGTGGGCCTCGGCCTGTCGCTCAAGAACTCCGGCCTCGGGAACGGTTTCCGCGAGGTCGCCAAGGCGGTCGTCCATTTCCGTGAAGACGGCCAGGTCGAGGTCCGCCACTGCTGGACCGAGATGGGACAGGGCGTCCACACGGTTGCGTTGCAGGTCGCAGTCCAGGAGCTCGGCGTTCCCGTCGATCGCATCGAGGTGCTCGTGGACACCAGTCGCGAGCTCGGCGCCGGCCAGACGACCGGATCTCGCGGAACGCTCATGGCGGCGGGATCGGTGAAGGCGGCATGCGAAGCTGCGATGTCCGACGGCTGCCGCGTCGGAGTCGACTATCCGGGCGAGTACGTCATCGATTGGACCAACTCGCTCGAAGAGGACGTCCCCGAACCGATACTGCATTCGACCTTCGGCTACGCCGCCCAGGTGGTCATCGCCGACCCGGAGACCGGCACGATCGAGCGTGTGGTCGCCGCTCACGATGTCGGGCGAGCAGTCAATCCGACGCTGTGCGAGGGCCAGGTCGAGGGCGCCGTTCACATGGGCTTGGGTTATGCGTTGTCCGAGGAGTTCCCGACCGACGAGCTGGGCAAGCCGACCAACATGACACTTCGAAGCCTCGGAATCATCCGTCCCAAGGACATGCCGGAGGTCGACGTCATCCTGGTCGAGTCGCCCGACCCCAACTCGCCGTATGGGATCAAGGGAGTCGGCGAGATCGGGCTCGTCCCCACGGCCGGTGCCGTGGCGGCGGCGCTCCACGAGGTGGATGGCGTGTGGCGGACCAGGCTGCCCTTCGGTGTCCACGAGCCGGTGGAGACGTGACCAGCACCACGCCCGGGATGGTGTGCGCCCATCATCATCTGTACTCCACACTCGCCCGTGGCATGCCTGCCCCCCCACGCACGCCGACCACGTTCCAGGGCATCCTCGAACAGGTCTGGTGGCGGCTCGACGCCGCCCTCGATCTCGAGATGATCGAGTGGTCGGCCAAGCTGGGCGCCCTCGAAGCTCTCGAGCAGGGCACCACCACGATCATCGACCACCACGAATCACCCAACGCGATCGAGGGTTCGCTCTCCGTCGTCGCCGACGCCTGCGCCGAGGTGGGTGTTCGGGTGCTCACGGCGTACGGAGTGACCGACCGGCACGGCGAAGCGGGGGCGCGCCGCGGACTCGACGAGAACCGACGATTCCTCTCCGAGGGCGGGCGAGGGCTGGTCGGGATCCACGCCGCATTCACATGCTCCGACGAGACGCTCGCGGCGGCCGCCGCTCTGGCGGAGGAGCTCGGCGTCGGCGTCCACATCCACGTGTGCGAGGGCCCCGAGGATGCTCTGGCACCCGAGCGACTGGCCGGGCTGACGCGTGACGACTGGCTGCTCGCCCACTGCGTCCACCTCCCCACCGACCACACCCTGTCGGGAACGATCCTCCACAACCCGATGTCGAACCTCAACAACTCGGTGGGGTACGCCGATCCGGCCCGTTTCGAGAACCCGGTCGCGCTCGGCACCGACGGGATCGGGGCGCAGATGATCGAGACGTTCCGCCTCGCCTACGTCATGCAGCGATCGATGGACGTCACCGCCTCCCCCGAGACCGCATGGACATGGCTCGAAACCGGTCGGGAGCTCGTTCCCGAGTCGAAGCACGATTCCGTGACCTGGTCGTACGACCCGATGGATCCCTGGCACGTCGCCTTCACGGCGGGCATCAGACCGCTCGAGGTGATCGTCGACGGCGAACGGGTGCTCGAGGACGGCGAGCCCACCAGGGTCGACCCGTTCGAGATTCGCGCCAAGGCGGGCGAGCAGGCGGCAAGACTGCATTCACGACTCTGAGGAGGAACCGATGACCCAATCCATCCCGCCTCTCACCCCGATGTCGCTGGCGGTGCTGCTGGGACGTGTCGCCGAGGAATGGACGACGAGAAGTCGGATCTTCGACCTCCCGACGGCTCGGATCTACGACGTCTCGTCGGGACCCGACCTCTCGGTCGACTTCATGGGACGGACGGCCGCCACCCCGATCGGGCCCGCAGCCGGACCGCACAGCCAGTTGGCGGAGAACATCGTGCTCGCCTGGCTCGGCGGCTCGAGAATCGTCGAGCTGAAGACCGTTCAGATCCTCGACGACCTCGAGATCGGTCGCCCCTGCATCGACATGGAGACCATCGGCTACAACATCGAATGGAGCCAGGAGCTCCGAGTGGCAGAGTCACTCGAGGAGTACGTGAAGGCTTGGATGATCCTCGAGATCCTGTCGGACTGGGATGAACTGAAACCGCACCTCGGCGACGATCCGGGACCGCACCTCTTCGACCTCTCCGTCGGCTACGACCTTGCAGGAATCCAGTCCGACAAGGTTTCGGGGTTCATCGACGGTTTGGTCGATGCGTCGGCCTCGATCGATCGGCTCCGAGCGGAGATTCCCGAGCCCTTCGAGGCCTGGCGCGACCACGACTTCGATCCCCACATCGCCGACACGGTGACCCTTTCGACCTTCCACGGCTGCCCTCCGGACGAGATCGAGTCGATCACCAAACACCTCATGACCCGCCACGGGCTGGATGTCGTCGTCAAGCTCAATCCGACGCTGCTCGGGTTCGAGCGCGTGCACGGGATCCTCAAGGGAACACTTGGATATGACGAGCTGCGTCTCCGGCGATCGGACTTCGATGCCGACCTCCAGTTCGATCGTGGGGTCGAGCTGATCACGGAGCTTCGCCGGTTCGCCGCCGACCAGGGCAGGCGCTTCGGCATCAAGCTCACCAACACGATGGTCGTCGAGAACCACCGTGACTTCATGCCCGAGGACACCATGTACATGTCGGGCGCTCCTCTCCACGTGCTCTCCATGACGCTGTTGGATGAGCTCGATCGTGCGTTGCCGGGAGCGCTCGCCGTCGGTGAGAGCGAAGGTGACGTTCAGGTGAGCTTCTCGGCCGGGATCAGCAAGGACAACCTCGGAGAGGCTGTCGGGCTGGGCCTCGCTCCGGTCACGGTCTGCTCCGACCTCCTGAAACCGGGTGGTTACGGTCGGCTCAAGCCGATGCTGACGACGCTCGGCAGAGCAATGGATGAGGCGGGCACCACCGACCTCGCCGCCTGGCGGACCGTCCGGACCGCCGAGGCGCATGCTGCCGGGCACCCGGGTGTCGTCTCGCACTACGTCGCCACGCTCCACGACGCAGAGACCAACGGCGCATACACCCGTGACGGCACCTCGAAGCTTCCGAGAGCAGTCGACCACGAGCTCGAGATGTGGGGCTGCGTGGCATGCAACTTCTGCGTGACCGTCTGCCCGAACGATGCCTTCTTCCGTCTTCCCACTCCCGATGACATGGATGTCGAAGGCAGACAGCAGTACTTCGTCCTGGCCGAACTGTGCAACGAATGCGGCAACTGCCTCACCTTCTGCCCCGAGATCGGAGACCCTGCAGTGGTCAAGCCCCGCCTCTACACGGAGCTGTCGCGATTCGAGGCCGGCGACCGGCCGGGTTTCCTGGTCAGCGCCGAGGCGGACCGCGTCGGAGTTCGGGCCGCTCCCGGTCTCGATGCCGAGGTGGAGCGGCTGACATGGATCCTCAATGAGCGGGAGGGACTGCCCCTGAAGCTGTCGACGCTGCTCGGGTCCCGCTCGTGATCGTCACCTTGGCGCTGCCCGACTGGCTGGAGGATGCCGCAGAGGCATTCGAGACCTGCCGCACCGACGCCGAACGGATGGCGGGCGTGATCGAACTGGCCCGCACCAACGTCGACCAGGGAACCGGAGGACCGTTCTCGGCTGCGATCTTCGACTCCGCCAGCGGACGACTCATCGCTGCGGGTGTGAACGTGGTGATTCCGACCAACGCAGCCATCGCGCACGCCGAGGCGATGGCGGTGGCGGCTGCGGGCCAGGCGCTGGGCTCCTTCGACCTCGGCGTCGACGGGCCCACCGCCCTGTTCGCCTCGACGGAGCCTTGCGTGATGTGTCTCGGTGTGACGGTGTGGTCGGGCGTCTCGCGACTGGTGTGCGCGGGCAGGGACGAGGACGCTCGTGAGATCGGATTCGATGAGGGGCCCAAGCACCCCGACTGGGTGGCAGAGTTGGAGAAGCGGGGAATCACCGTGGAACGGGATCTCGAGCGGGGTCCCTCAGTCGACGTCCTCCGCCACTACCTGGCCACCGGCGGCGACATCTACAACGCAGCAGGATCGATCGAGGACGGCGACGATGCATGAAGTCCAGTCGAGAGGCACGCGTGCCGCCCGGCACCTCGTGGCCTCGACCATCGAGGAAGCGGTGGAGATGCTCGCCGCCGAGGGCACGCGCGCGAGGGTGATCGCCGGCGGGACCGACCTGCTTCTCGAGATGGGGCGGCGCCAGCGGCCGGGGGTCGACACGCTGATCGACATCACGGCCATCCCCGGCCTCGCAGACATCGAGGTCGCGGGGGATCAGATCCGCATCGGCGCTCTCGTGACGCACAACCAGGTGGTCGCATCCGACCTCGTCTGGGAGCGTCTCACGCCCCTGGCACAGGCCTGCCACGAGGTGGCCTCTCCGCAGCTGCGGAATCAGGCGACCATCGTTGGGAACCTGGTCACTGCCAGCCCGGCCAACGACACCATCACACCGCTGCGCGCACTCGGAACGAAGGTCCACATCGAGTCCACCGAGGGGGCACGCAGCATCGATCTGGGCGATCTCCACGCCGGTGTTCGACAGACGACGCTGAGACCGGGCGAGCTGGTGACCGGCCTCACGGTCACTCCGCTCTCCGCGAACCAACGTGCCGTCTATGTCAAGGCAGGGCTCCGGGCGGCACAGGCGATCTCGGTCGTCCACGTGACGATCCTGCTGGAGTTCACCGAGGACGTGGTCGAGGGCGCGAGGATCATGCTCGGTTCGGTTGCTCCGACGATCGTCGACAGCCCCGAAGCCGAGCAGCTGCTGGTCGGGAGCCGGCTCGACGACGCCTCGATCGCCGCTGCGGTCGACGCCGTCATGTCGTCGGTCACTCCGATCGACGACGTCAGGTCGACGGCCGAGCACCGCCGACGTCTCTTGGGATCGATGACGACCAGGGCACTGACTGCGCTCCGAGACGGCTCGACGGCCCCTCCGGCCTCCCGCGTGCTCCTGTCCCCGACCGGGACCGCCTTCGGGCTCGGACCATCCGGCGACACGGTCGTCGAGACGACCGTCAACGGGACACCCGTCCAGGCCGCGGGGGCGGTCGGCGCGTCGCTGCTCGACTGGCTCCGGGACCACGCCGGGCCGGCTTCGAACGGGTCGCTCACAGGAACCAAGGAGGGATGCGCCGAGGGCGAGTGCGGCGCCTGCACGGTGATGATCGATGGCTCGGCCGTCATGTCGTGCCTGGTGCCGGCGGTCCGAGCACACGGTGCCCGCATCACCACCGTCGAGGGCCTGGCACGAGACGGGTCGCTGCACCCGGTCCAACAGGCCTTCATCGACGACGCCGCAGTGCAATGCGGGTTCTGCATCCCGGGATTCCTGGTCTCCGGCGCGGCGCTGCTCGCAGAACGGGATCAGCCGACCCGGCCCGAGATCCTCGAAGGGCTGAGCGGCAATCTCTGCCGGTGCACGGGATACGTCAAGATCATCGACGCCATAGAAACGGCGGCCGGCCGATGACGCTCGGAACGTCACAGCCCCGCATCGACGCACCCCCAAAGGTCACGGGCGAGGCGAGATACCCAGCCGACCTCCCCGCGGAGGGACACCTGCACGCCGTCGTGGTCTTCAGCGACCAGCCGCACGCCCGGATGACGGCAATGGACCTCTCGAAGGCGCGCTCAGTGCCGGGACTGGTGGAGATCTTCACGGCGGCGGACGTTCCGGTGAACGAGTACGGCCTGACGATGTCGGATCAACCCGTGATGGTCGGCCTCGACGACACCGGGCGGTCGACCGTGCCGGCAGACGTGAGCAGGTGGGAAGCCGACCACATCGCGCTCGTGGTGGCGGAGACGTTGGACGCGGCTCACGACGCTGCAGAGGCGATCGAGGTGTCGTGGCAGCAGCTCCCGATCGTGGGAGACATCGACGCAGCGCTCGCCGAGGGAGCTCCACTGGTGCATCCGGAGAAAGGTCCGAACGCCTACCTGCATTACAAGATCCGCAAGGGCGACACGTCTGAGGCATGGGACGAGGCCGCTGCGATCGTCGAAGCCACCTACACGGTTCCGCACCAGGAGCACGCATACCTCCAGCCTGAGGCCGCCGTCGCCTACGTCGACGAGCAGGGCCGGGTGACGGTGGAGATCGCCGGCCAATGGACCCACGAGGATCAGATGCAGATCGCCCATGCGCTCGACCTCGCCGACGAGCAGGTCCGGATCATCTACCCGGCCATCGGCGGAGCGTTCGGCGGACGTGAGGACATGAGTCTTCAGATCGTGCTCGCACTCGCTGCGATGCGACTCGGCGAACGGGGCGAGACCCGACCCATCCGGTCCCAGTGGTCCCGCGAAGAGTCGATCGTCGGACATCACAAACGACATCGTGGCCGGATCCACGCGAAGTGGGGAGCCAGGGAAGACGGAACGCTCGTAGCGATCGAAACCGATGGTTATCTCGATGCCGGGGCCTACAACTACACGACGAACAAGGTGCTCGGCAACATGCACCTGACGCTCGCCGGTCCGTATCGATGCGACAACGTCCGCCTCGACTCCTACGGCGTCTACACGACCACGGTCCCCGGTGGCGCCTTCCGCGGGTTCGGCGCGCCGCAGGGGGCGTTCGTCGCCGAGTCGCAGATGAACAAGCTGGCAGCCGCTCTGGGGATGGATCCGGTCGAGCTGCGCAGGATCAACCTCCTGGAGGAGGGCGATCCGGGCCCGACCCACACCCCATTGCCGACAGGGGTGAGTATCCGCGGCGTCGTCGACGCCTGCGCAGAGCGGGCGGCTTGGGGCGAACCGGCTCCGGACACCGGACCCGTGACGGCTTTTCGAACGCTGGCGGGCGACGAGGTCTCAACGAGGCGCGGCCGTGGCCTCGCTTGTGGATTCAAGAACGTGGGGTTCAGCTTCGGATTTCCCGAACGCTCCGAGGCTCGAATCGAACTGCGAGGCGACTCGGCAACCGTGTTCGTTGCCGGAGCCGAGGTGGGACAGGGTTCCCACACGGTCTTCCGGCAGATCGCCGCCGACGCACTCGGCTTGGAAATCGACGCAGTGGAGATGATCACGTCCGACACGGCGACGTCCGGCGATTCGGGCTCCGCCTCGGCTTCGCGACTGACCTTCATGCAGGGCAATGCCATCCTCGGCGCGGCCGAAGAGGCGCAGAAGCGCTGGCTCGAAGGTGACCGACCGGCCATCGGGGAGTTCCGGTTCGAGCCGCCCCCCACCGAACTTCTCGACCCCGAGGGCGGGCCTTCGACTCCCAACTTCGCCTACGGGTACGTCGCTCTGGCCGTCGACGTCTCGGTCGACGTCGAGACCGGTGTCATCAGGGTCGACCGGGTGGTGTCCTGCGCCGACGTCGGAAGAGCCTTCAACCCTCAGCTCATCGAGGCGCAGACGGAAGGTGCGGTGGTCCAGGCACACGGGTACGCGGTCACCGAACATCTCCAGGTCCGCGATGGCCGCATCGTCAACCCTCGCCTCAGTCAGTATCTCATCCCCGGGATCGGCGATGCACCGCGTCGGATCGACACCGTCATCTACGAACACCCCGATCCGCTGGGCCCGCACGGGGCCCGGGGCATGGCCGAGATGCCGTACATCC
>CBDTXZ010000142.1:0-7817 GCA_965364515.1 uncultured bacterium | reverse complement strand
GTAGATCGGCGACGGCCACCCTTGCGGGGAACGTCGCCGCCATTCCGTACATCGGTGCCGAGCCGGTCTGAGCGCTCCCGCCGCCAGCCCGGGCTGCAGCGACCGCCTCCTCCAAGTCGGAAATGAACCGCTCCGCGACACCCTCCTGGGTGTGAGGCAGCGTGACGGCGATGTGCACCGCGGGCGGACGATGTAGCCCATTGAGACTCCAGCCCTTCTGCGCCATCTGGGCCATCACCTCGTAGATGTCCAGCGAGCCCGAGGTGAACGCAATCACCCACAATGGATCACCGATGACCTGTAGGTCCGGGATCGCCTCGATGCCGCCCCTGATCTTCGCCGCCGTCTCCAGGATCGATCGAGTCGCCCGCAGATATCCTTCTTCCCCCATCGACAGCATCGCCGCCCAGGCCCCGGCGATGAGGCCGCCCGGTCGACTACCGGCGAGCGACGGCGAGTAATACAGCCCTCCGGGCCAGTCGGTGGCGACGTGGAACTGACGGTGCCGCAGCTCTCGCCCTCGATACAGCACCACCGACGTGCCCTTGGGGGCGTAGCCGTACTTGTGGGTGTCAGCCGACATGGAAGTGACGCCCGGATTGCGAAAGTCGACGACCGGCACGTCGTGGCCGAGACGCTCCGCCCAGGGGATCACGAACCCGCCGAGGCAGGCGTCCGTGTGGAATCCGACGCCGCGTTCGTGCGACATCGCCGCCAACTCGGGGATCGGGTCCACGACGCCGTGCGGGAAGCCGGGCGCGGAGCCTGCGACGACCGCGGTGTTGCGGCCGATGGCGTTCGCCATGGCGCCGACGTCGGCGCGACCGTCATGTCGCACCGGCACCCGGATCTGGCGGTAGCCGAGCAGCTGTGCCGCCTTGTCGAACGCGACGTGGGCGGACTCGGGGATCACCATCTCGGGTTTGGCGAGGCCGGCGCGATCTCGGTACGCCTTCATCGCCATGATGATCGACTCGGTGCCACCAGACGTGACCGTCCCCACGATCTCGTCATCGGTCGAGTCGCCGCCGAGCATGGCTGCCGTCATCGAGACGACCTCGGCCTCGAACTTCATCCCCGACGGCCACAGATCGAGGTGAAGCGGATTCGACTGCGACTGCAGCGAGTACACCTGATTGAGGAATTCGATGTGATCGGTGTCGCCGTGGTAGACCGCGCCGGAGGCCTTCCCCTCGCTCCATCCGGCCTCTTCCGAAGCAGCCAGAGCAGCGATGTCGGCGAGCACGTCACTCCGTGAACGCCCCGTTCTCGGCAGGCGCGGGTACACGGCAATGTCGGCGGTGATGCCGTCACCGGGGGCGAGCTCCAGCATGGATTCGTACTCGGCTTCGATGGCGCGCCGCACTCGAGGAATGCGGCGCGCCCCTCGGTACACCCCGGCGGCGAGGCCCGGCGGCAGCTTCTCCAACAGTCCTTGCGCCATCGACCCGAAACTCATGCGATCACCCATTGAGCAAACGGTAGGTGCGGCGGTTCCCCTTGTGGATCCGCCGGAACGTATCGAAGAGACGGTCGTAGGTGTCCTTCGTGTCGGGGTTCGGCGAGAACGTGGCAGCCATCGGAACCCTGCGGGGAATCTCGTCCCACGTCAGGTTTCCGAGCGCCACGTGGGCGAGAAGCCCCACCCCGCGCACGTTGACCATGATCGGATCTTCCGCTTGCCGGATCGTTCGCCCGAGCACATCGGCGTGGATCTGGCACCACAAGGCCGATTGGGCCCCGCCGCCAACCATCACGATCGGGTCGAGCCGCGATCCGACGAAGCGCTCGACGTGACCGAGCAGCCACCGGGTGTTGTAGGCGACACCTTCGAAGACGGAACGGATCATCTCGGCACGACCGGTGTCGAGTCCCTGGTTGAAGAAGCCCGCCCGGAGGGTCGAGTCGTCGACCGGCGTGCGCTCTCCTAGCAACCACGGTGTGAAGACCAGGCCTCCACTTCCGGCCGGGACTTCGGCGGCGATTTCGTTCATCTCGTCGATCACGTTCGGTCCCGGTTCCTGATAGAGGACGCGGGACAGCCAGTCGAGGGTCTTTCCGGCCGTCTCCTGCTCGTTGGCCACGATGTAGCGGCCGGGAATGGCGGCGGGCAGGGTCCCGATGTTGTGGATGACATCGGTCTTCTTGAAGGGGACGTGGCAGATCAACCAGGCCGAGGTGCCGAGATACAGGTGTGCGGCGAGATCGTCGGTGGTCCCGGCGCCGATGGCCGCCGAATGGAGGTCGGGGGTTCCGCCGATCACCGGGAGGCCGGGGGCCAGGCCGAGATGGTCGGCGGCCTCCGCGGTGAGGGTGCCGACGGTGTCGGTCGCCGATCGCAGCGGAGGAAACTTGGAACGGTCGAGCCCGGCGAGAGTGAGCAGTTCGTCGGCATAGGCCACGGCGGCCGGATTCCGGTTGTCGGTGATCCAGTGCAACGCCATCGAGTCGGGGGTCGACACGGTCTCACCCGTGAGGCGGAGGTTGAGATAGTCCTTGGGCTCCAGGAAGCACGCAGCGGCGCGATACACGTCGGGGCGATCGTGACGCAGGTAGAGCACATGCGCGATCGAGTCTTTTCCGGATCTGGTCGGCGCCCCGCCGGTCAGCTTGATCCAGGTCCGGAGCTTGCGAGGGTCGTAGCCCTCGAACTTGACGGGCCCCTCGATGAGCTCCTTGATGTAGGGAGCTCCGCGCGAGTCCATCCAGATGATCGCGTTCCCCAGCGGTTGCCCTGCATCGTCCACCGCCACAGTTCCCGACCACTGGGAGGTGACGGCGATCGCTGAAATGGCGTCGACGGCCTCCGGGTGGCCGGCAAGCAACCGTCGTGTTGCGGACCGGACGGCGTCCCACCAGGCGTGCGGGTCCTGCTCGGCGCCTCCCTCGGGGAGGAGCTGCAGTTCGACCGGCTCGAATTCACCGCCGACCAGTTCGCCGGCAGCCGACACGATTGCGACTTTCGGACCCGACGTTCCGAGATCGATGGCGAGGACCTGTGGGCCGTTCACCATATCGATCGAACCTAGTGCGCCGAGACTTCAGTCGCCGGCATGAGGGAAGGGCGTGCACGGCGCCAGCGATGTGGCGGAGGCAGCCGACCAATGACCTTTCCCGGTGTGTGCTCTATTCCAGGATGTCGAAGGGGCCGACCAGGCCGGTCTTTCGCTGCGACTTCGACCATGGCGCCGCCTCTCCGGCTGGGTTTCTGTGCGCCAGAGCTTTCCCTTCTCCCAACCGTACAGATCCATTGATGCGGCGGGGCACGCCGGTCCGGACCAGGTGTCCGGCCTGGTCCGACGGTCGAATACCCAGATTCTGCTCAGTGCTCCCCGGCGTCCTTCGGGGGATCATGCCTAGACCGTCGACAAGATCATCGACTCAGGACCGGTCGAGATGTGCGGAGGAGTCACCGCTGACGATCTCTACGTGTGGGTGACCGAGCGATGGCGCAGGCTCTTCCCCGAGCTCGGGCCGATGACGTTGGCGGACATCATCACCGATGCGTCCGGGGAGGAGGCCGACAAGCTGTCCAATCGGGCGCGGGCCTTCGGGCGGGTCGACCAGCCCTCGACGAAGTCGTCGACAGGTGCTTCGGAAAGCGCCCGAGTAGCGGGAAACCCGGTCCGATCGCTTCAGGTGACTCCGAGGATCGAGCGCGCTGCCGTGAGCTCCGGAGTGTCCAGGCCCTCGGTGAACGTCTCGTACACCGAAGAGAGGTCGGTGAGTTGGTCCGGGTCCGATCGACCGCACTCGATCAGCCGGCACATGGCGGTGAGTTCGGTGAGCCGCGCTCCGATGGCGCCGGCCCCCCGGATCGCAGACCGGTAGGAGGCTTCGATCTCGTCAAGGTTGCTGTCGGGCAGCATCTTCAAGATGTCTCCCCGGAGGACGCGGAAGTCGGGATAGATCTTCTCGTTCCCGGCCAGCGCGATGGCGCTGTCGACCATGTCGAGGGCGATGTCCGACTTCCCCGACATGATGAATCCGGTCGCTCGCACGACCAGAAGCAGAGGCCAGAACACCGGCGGCGTGGTCAGATCCTGATACGACGCGGCCCCGGCCTCGGATCGCTCGAGCCCGATCTCGGGGTGGCCCAGTCCGCAGTCGGCGACTCCGTGGACGATCGAGGCGAGCGCCTTCCATACCGGGTAGTCGTGGGTGGACGCGATCTCGGTGAGCTCCAGGGCGTGGTCGCGGGCACGTTCGAAGTCGGATCGGGTCAGCGCGAGGAAGCCCGCGTGGTGGAGGGCATACGCGACGCTGAAGGGGTGATCCAACTTCCGAGCCATCTCGATCCCGTCGCGAGCGCGGGCGTCTGCTTTCACCGTTGACCCTGCTGGCACCAGCAGGAGGGCCGACGCCATCCGGGCGACGACGCCGGGACTGGCACCCAGCCGGAAACGGCCGGCTCCGTGAACCTGCGGATCGAACAGCTCGATCGCTCGATCCAGATGACCGAGGCCGCTGGGGATGTCGCGGATGTACGGCAGAGTGGCACCGAGGACGACATGGCCTTCGACCATCATCGCCTCGTCGCCATGGTCGATACCGAGATCCAGCAGCTGCTGGCCCATGTTCGCCGACTGCTCCATGTCTGCGACGTTCATGTAGTACGACGCCAGCGCACGCAGGACGGGTCCGCGTTTGGCTGCGTCGTGTCCCGGCCTGGACAGGGCGAGGGCACGCTTGAACTCTGATTCGATCTCGCTGGTGAACCCCTTGGTTGCCATGAGCGCCCGGGCGAGGCTGGTGCGCAAGGCCATCTCCTCGGCGTCACGGTCCGGGGACTGCCCGGTCGTCGCCAGGACGTCCAGGAGGTCGGTGGTCAGGCCGACCGCCGCGTGGTACCAGCCTCTCGCCTCGGTGAGCCCCCACAGCGCGTCCAGCATCACATACAGCTCATCGAGGTTCGACGTGGTCTTCCAGTGGCCCCATGCGATCCGCAGGTTCCCGATCTCGGTCGAGAGCTCGGCGAGCACCGCTTCCCGTCGCGGCCCGTCGAGTGCTGCGCCCAACCGGGCGGAGAATTCGGTGACGAACTCGGCATGCGCGCGTCGAACCGCATGCTCGGTCCCGGGATCGGCCGCCAGCCGTTCCGCGGCGTACCCCCGGATGGTCTGGAGCATCGAGAAGCGCCGCGAGCCCTCGGTGTCGACGCTCCGGACGAGGCTCTTCGCGACGAGGGAGGCGAGCCCGTCGAGCACATCGATATCCGGATCGACCGCCTGGGCCACCGCCTCGATGGCATCGAGTCGCGCACCTGCGAACACGGACATCAGCTCGAAGAGCCGGCACTCGTCCGGTTCGAGCAACTCGTAGCTCCATGCGATGGTGCTGCGCAACGTCCGCTGCCGATCGGGGAGGTCTCGGGCTCCCTTCCCGAGGACGTCGAACTGCTCCCGGAGCCGATCACGGAGCTCGTCTGCGGAGAACACGGCCAAGCGCGCGGCAGCCACCTCGATGGCCAGCGGCAGCCCGTCGAGCCGTTCCGTGATCTCGGCGATGGAGGACGCGTTGTCGTCCGTCACGCTGAACCCGGGTCTCGCAGCGGAGGCTCGCTCCACGAAGAGCCGGACTGCCGGCGCTTCGGCGATCTCGGATGTCGAGGCGTGAGGCGCGGCGAGGCCGAGGGTCGGAACGGCGAACACGTGCTCGCCACGCACGTTGAGCGCCTCGCGACTGGTGACGATGATCTCGAGGCTCGGGCAGTGCTGGAGGAGCTCGACGACGCCCGCACCGGCCTCGGTTACCTGCTCGAAGTTGTCGAGTACGAGGAGAGATCGACTCGATTGCAGCTTCGACTTGAGGGTCTGGAGAGCAGACCCTTCCTTCGAGCTGGACATCCCCAGGTCCCTGAGCATGGCCTCGAACGCCGCATCCGGGGTGCGCTCGGCCGCCAGGTCGACGAAGAAGACACCGTCGGGATAGGCATCGACGACATCCGCGGAAGCCTGGAGGGCGAGCCGTGTCTTCCCGGTGCCCCCCGGCCCGGTGAGGGTCACGAGCCTCGATCCGGGGCTCGTGAGCAACTCGCGGACGGCCGCCAGCTCGACCTCGCGTCCGAAGAATTCCGAGACCTGGAACGGCAGGTTGTTCGGCGTCGACTCGAGCGTGGACAGGGGAGGGAACTCCGACGTCAGACCGGCGGCGGTGAGCTGGAACAGCTGCTCGGGCTCGGTGAGGTCCTTCAGCCGGTGACTCCCGAGATCGACCAGCTGCGATCCGGAGGGCAGCGTCGCACTCGCCAGTCTGGCGGCGACTCCCGACAGGAGCACCTGACCGCCGTGCGCCGCCGCCATGATCCGGGCGGCCCGGTTGACAGTCGGACCGTAGTAGTCGCCGTCCCGCGGCTCGGCGTCTCCGACGTTCACGCCCATGCGCACCCGGAGCGGCTCGGGGAGATCCCAGTTCGTGCCCGACAGTGATTGCTGTGCTTCGAGGCATGCCGTCACACAGTCAGAGATCGAGGTGAACGTGGCCATCAGGCCATCACCGGTCGCTTTGACGACCTCCCCGCTGTTCCGGGTCACGGCCGTGCGGAGGATGTCGTCGTGTGTCGTGAGTGCGGGTCCCATCGATGCGGGGTGCTGCTCCCACAGCCGGGTGCTCGCCTCGAGGTCGGTGAAGAGAAAGACGTACACCTGTCAAGCGTAGGAGTCGCCGGTCGCGGTGGCTCTGGTTCTTGGTGGTTTGGTGAATCCTGGGCGGTGTGGCTCAGCGAGGGTCGTCCTGGTCGAGCTGGTGGACTTCGCCGAGCTCAGAGAGGTACCAAACCGTGCCATCGGGAGCGAGAGCGATGTCTGCGACGACGGTGTCCTCGACATACGTCGTCCAGGTCACGCCGTCGAAGTACGTGACGCCCGGGGTCTCGACGCCCTCGACCCGTCCCGGGCCTTGCGCCATCCACACGCCTGTCATGCCGGCTTCGATCACGAAGGGGTGAGTATCGGGCAGCCCCGATCGGTAGAGCGTCCAGCGCTCGGTGACGCCATCCAGTCGCGCGACGGCATCGATCGTCCCTGCCCACTGTCCGCTCTCTGTGAACATGACCCACAGGTCGCTGGTCGGCGAAATCGAAACCAGCTCGGGAATGAGGCTCGGGTCGACTCCAACAGGATGGATCGCCTCCCATGTCCCGGACCCTGGGTCATATCGACTCAGCCCGGCCGGCCGTTGCATGAGACAGTACCCGGTCACCCACACGCTTCCGGCACTGCCGGGGCTCACGTCGAAGGTCTCGCCGATGCGGCCCACCAGTGGGTGCCCCACATTGGTGATCTCTTCGCCGTCCCATCTGTAGAGGTCATCGTGACTGGAGATCCAGAGCACCCCGCCGACCGCCTCGATCATATTGAGGGTTGCGATGCTGCTGATCGATTCGTCCGATAGGTCGGGCGCGAGCACGCTCCACTCGCCGTCGACGAATCGCTGTGGCGGACCGGCGGGGTCCATCACCCAAAGAGTTCCGAGGCCGAAAGCGACGTCTATCTGCTCCGACCACGGGTTACCGGAAAAGCGCGACCACCGTCCATCGGCGTATTGCCAGATCTGCGACTCACCCCATGCCCACACGAATCCGCCGGACTCTTCGAGACCGACGAAGCCGTCGCCCACGAGTTCCGCCTCTCCACTCTCAGTGGACGGTGGGCCCGATGCCACAGTCTCAGGAACAGAGCTGACTTCGGGGAGTTGTGAGGCGATCCTCTCCTCCCGACACCCGGTCAGGAGGAGAGGAGCACCGAGAGCGAGCGTGAGAAGAAGAGCCCCTACAGAAGCTTGCCACCGATTTCGGTCAGTGGGCATGACGCTTGCGC
>CBDTXZ010000141.1:0-7827 GCA_965364515.1 uncultured bacterium | reverse complement strand
GGGCGGCTTCCTCTTCCTCGTTCTCGAATAGGAAGAGCGACAGCGTGTTGCCGGCTTTGTTCGTCGCCGAGCTGATGCCCTGGATCAGGCGTGAGAAGTAGGGGTCCTCGAACAGGCTGTGCACCCTGCTCGGGATGACCAGACCGATCACACCGGTCCGCCCAGAGACGAGCGACCGGGCGACGACGTTCGGGGTGTAGCCGGTTCGGTCGATCACGGCCTGGACGCGCGCTCGAACCTCGGGGTTCACGCTCGACTGACCGTTGATGACGCGCGAGACCGTCGATCGCGATACGCCTGCGAGGCGCCCGATGTCCTCGAGGGTAAGATTCTCTGCCATGTTTCCTGCCGTGCTCTCAACGACCCCGGTATGGGAGCGCTCTCTGGAGCGTACAACTCCGGGAATCTGGCGTCAACACTTGACGAAGCACAAACTGACCTTGTAATGTTGGGAGCGCTCCCACAGATGTGAGAGCGCTCCCACGGGAGAAACACCCCGAGGGCGGATGAGAAACACCGATGACGAGGTGGGCACTCCCCACATCGTCCACGGAGGAGGATCTACTTTGACGAACAAGAGAAGCATGTGGATGGCGCTTCTCGTGGTCTTCGCGCTGGTCGTTGCGGCCTGCGGAGGCGGCGACGAAGAAGCCACCGAGACGACTGCGGCGGGCGACGACAGCCCGGCGACCACCGCGGCCGACTCCGGAGACACGACCGAGACGACCGCGGCCGAGGCTGGGGAAGAGATCACGCTGCGCGTGCTCATCCACCAGAACCCTGCGTTCACCGACTATATGGAAGCATTCAACGCCGACTTCGAGGCGGCAAACCCGGGAGTGACGGTCGACATGTCCGTCGTCGCCCCCGGTGACATGGCGACCTCGATCCAGACCCGACTCTCGGCCAACGACGTCGATGTCATCGACTACTGCGTCGCACCGTGCGCCGGATTCTCCAACGCAATCCAGCCGTACATGACCGGAGTCGAGAAGCCGGCCTGGCAGCAGCTGATCGAGGCCAACCTCATCATGGACCTGACGGGCGAGCCCTTCCTCGACAACTACGACGACGCAACCGTCCAGGACGCAGTGTCGTTCGACGGCAAGGTCTACGGGATCAACCTGGGACGCAACGCCCTGGGCGGAATGTTCGTGAACCTCACCCTCCTCGAGGACGTCGGTGTTGAAGTCCCGACGACCTGGAGCGAGCTGGTCAGCGCATGTGAGGCGCTCGACGCCTCCGGCAACTTCTGCATGACGCAGGGCGGTGGTGACGTCTGGCCGATCTTCGTCGGCTCGTTCGGTCTGCTCGGCGCCGCGTTCCCGGACCAGGCTGCTCTCTCTGAGGGTCTCTGGACCGGCGACGTCAAGTGGAATGAGGGCAAGGCTCTCGAAACGATCGAGAAGTTCCAGGTCTATGCCACCGAGATGCTCGAGCCGGGCGTGACGGGTCTCAGCCATGACGAGGCAACGGCTCGCTACGCAGGCGGCGATGTGGCCTTCCTGCCCACCGGGTCGTGGCAGGGTGCAAACCTCGACAACTTCGAGCCGGAGTTCGAGTGGACCTACATCCCGTTCCCGGGTAGCGACGATCCTGCCGACAACCAGTACCTGTTCGGCAAGTACGACCTCAGCTTCCTGATCGCCGAGGACACGCCGCACCCGGACATGGCCAAGGCCTATCTGGCAGCGCTGTCCGATCCCGACAACTATCAGGCGTTCGTCGATGCAACGGGCTTCCTGCCCACGCAGCCGACGGCAACGCTCGACAGCACCATCGGTGAGGCGGTATCGCCGATCCTCGGCAACTACCGCAACGCCTTCGAGCAGATCTGGGTCGCACCCACGGGTGCGGGTCAGTGGGCGAATGCCTGGCAGGCAGCCGCATGGTTCGCACCGTTCAACGAGTGGGAAGATGCGAAGGCTCTCGCCGATCAGGCACAGGCCGACCTCGAAGCCGGTCTCGGCGGCTGAGTAGCAAAATCCTCGGCGGGTAGGAGAAAAAACCCGCAAACAGGAGCGGATCCTCGTCGGATCGACGAGGATCCGCTCCGCAAAAACCGTTTGGGACAGAGGGTGAGGCGCTCATGGCGATCATGAACAAGAACTACTTGTTCGGAAGCGGTAATTGGAAGCGGTTTGCGCCGATCATGCTCCTGGTTCCCGGAGTGTTCCTCTACCTCTTCATCGCCCTCGGTCCGTCACTGGCGACCACGGTCTATTCGTTCACCGATGCGAGCGGTCTTCGCGGAGCCGAGATCAACTGGATCGGCCTCGACAACTACGACGAGTTCCTCTTCCAGGGGTTGGCTTCGAGGGACAACATCGATGCGACCCTCCGCACCCTGAAATTCTCCGTCATCGTCACGTTCGTACAGTTCACCCTCGGACTGATTCTCGCCCTGCTGCTCAACCAGAAGCTCAGAGGGCGCACGTTCTTCCGGACCCTCTTCTTCATCCCCGTGATCCTGGGCGTCGTGATCCAGGGCCTCATGTGGAAGCTCTTCCTCCAGCCTCGCGGAGGGCCGATGGCCACCATGTTCGGATGGTTCGGCATCGAATCCGAGTTCCTCGGCGGACTCCCCGGAGAAGCGTTCAACTGGGTGATCGTCGTCCAGATCTGGGCAAACGTCGGGGTCACGATGGTGATCTTCCTGGCCGGCATGCAGACGATCAACACGGATCTCTACGAGGCAGCCCGCATCGACGGAGCCGGCGGGTGGGAACTTTTCCGCAGTATCACCTGGCCCCAGCTCACGCCCGCAATCAACACCAACTTCCTGCTCAACATCATCGGATCGCTCCAGGCGTGGCAGTTGTTCCTGGTGTTGGTCGGATACAAGCCAGGCACCCAGGTGCTCGGATATCTCGTGTTCGCCGAAGGGTTCGGTCAGGGCACATCCCCGACATTCCGTCAGGGCTTCGCCGCAGCGGCCTCCATCGTGCTGTTCCTGCTGGTGCTCGTGATCGGGTTCGTCGCGAACAGATACGTGAACTGGAGAGAAGCGAGGTACATGGGATGACCCAGACCACCAGGATGGCCGAGGACATCAACCCCGAGTCTCCGCGCGCGCTCGCCGAGCCCAAGAGCGTCACCGTTCGCTCCCGCCAGGTCAAGGCGCTCTCGTATCTGGTTCTCTCGCTCTTCTCGGTGTTCTACATCTGGCCGCTGTTCATGCTGGTCAACACCGCGTTGAAGTCGTTCACCGACTATCTGCGTGATCCGGCCGGGCTGCCGACCGACCCAAGTCTGGCCAACTTCGGCGAGGCGTGGGAGCTCGCCAACTTCCCGCAGTACATGATGAACTCGGCGATCTACGCCACCAGCGCCACCGTCATCTTCGTCCTCACGTCGCTGTTCGTGGCGTTTCCGATCGCCCGGGGGTATTTCCGGGGAAGCGGCGCAATCCTGACCCTGTACGTGGTGGCGTTGTTCCTTCCGCCGGCGCTGATCCCGCAGTTCCAGTTGATCCTCAACCTGGGCCTGTACAACACGAGACCCGGCTTCATCCTGCTCTTCCTGATCAACCCGATCGGGATGATCATCCTCGTCAACTACATCAAGTCCATCCCGAAGGAATTGGACGAGTCGGCCGCGGTGGACGGCGCCGGCTACATCACCTTCGTGACCAGGATCATCTTCCCGCTCATCCGTCCTGCCGTGGCCACGGTCACGGTGCTCCACGCCATCGGGATCTGGAACGAACTGATCCTCCCGACGATCTATCTCACCAACGAGGACTACTTCCCGATCACCCGAGGATTGATCGTCTTCGAGGGCGTCTACGGAAGCAACTGGCCTGGCATCGCCGCGGCAGTGCTCATGCTGATGCTCCCGATCCTCATCCTCTTCATGTTCCTCCAGCGGTACATCATCGGCGGGCTGACCGCCGGCGCCGTCAAGGGCTAGGTCCTTCAACGTGGCAGTCGATTGAATGGGGTCATCGCGCGTCACCATCGAAGACGTACGCCCGATTCTGACCCAGCCCGGCGGATCCCGGCTCGTCATCGTCAAGGTATCGACGTCGGAGCCCGGCCTGTATGGCGTGGGATGCGCCACGTTCACCCAGCGTGTATTCGCGGTCGAGGCTGCGATCGAACGACACCTCAAACCGTTCCTGATCGGGCGCGACGTCGATCGCATCGAAGAGATCTGGCAGATGTCGATGGTCCACGGTTATTGGCGCAACGGCCCCGTTTTGAACAACGCCATCTCGGGAGTCGATCAGGCCCTCTGGGACATCAAAGGCAAGCGCGCAGGAATGCCCGTCTATGAGCTGTTCGGGGGCAAGAGTCGAGAAGCGGCTGCGGTCTACGTCCATGCCCACGGCCCCGACCGCGTCGCCGTCGCCGATCACGCCGAACAGCTCGTGGATGAAGGCTTTCGCCACGTCCGCATCCAGATGGGCGGCTACGGGGGGACGGCATCGAGTCTGCACACCCCCGAAGACGCACCTGCCGGGAACTACTTCGACCCGCGCAGCTACGGGCGCTCGATGCTCACGATGATCGACCACGTACGCAATCGACTCGACGACAACGTCGAATTGTTGCACGACGTCCATGAGCGGCTCCATCCGATCGACGCCGTCCAGTTCGCCAAGGACGTGGAGCCGTACCGGCTCTTCTTCCTCGAGGACCTCGTAGCACCCGAAGACATCGGCTGGTTCTCCACCATCCGCTCGCAGTGCGCAACGCCTCTCGCCATGGGAGAGCTGTTCAACAACCCTCACGAGTGGCGCGGTCTGATCACCGGTCAGCTCGTCGATTTCATCCGCATGCACATCAGCCAGATCGGCGGGCTGACCCCGGCGCGGAAAGCCGCGATCTTCGCCGACGTGTTCGGAGTTCGAACTGCGTGGCACGGGCCGGGCGACACCTCTCCGATCGGGCACGCCGCGAACCTGCACCTCGACCTCTGGGCGCCGAACTTCGGAATCCAGGAGTGGTACCGGCCTTCCGAGCTCGAGTACGAGATGTTCCCGGGCCTGCCGCAGGTGAGAGACGGCTATCTGTATCCCAGCGACGGCGCCGGGTTGGGCATCGACATCGACGAAGATCTCGCTGCGAGATACCCCTGCGATGAGACCGTCGAGCAATGGACCCAGACGCGGCGTCCCGACGGCAGTTCGGCCCGCCCATGATCGAGCCCGTGGGACCGGCACCTACTGACGCCTCGCAGCGCCCGGCTGCCCGCTACCCCGAACTCGCCGGCACGGTCGCTGTGGTTACGGGCGCGGCCAGAGGAATCGGTCGAGGGATCGCCGAGCGATTCGTGAACGAGGGCATGAAGGTCGTTGCCGCAGACATCGACGAGGACGCGCTCACTCGGACCACCGACGCATTGACGGAGGCCGGCGGGACGGTCGTGGCGTACGCCGGTGACCTGAGCCACACGGCCGAAGTGGATGGACTCTTCGAGACGGCGGGGCGATCATTCGGCTCTGTCGGGGTGCTGGTCAACAACGCAGCCGACCTGCGTCGGCGTCGTGTGCTCGACGAGCACGCCGAGCTCCTGGACATTCAGCTCGCAACGAATGTCCGCAGCCCGTACCTCTGTTCCCAGCGGGCCGCTGCGAGCATGCGTTCGAACGCCGGCGGGAGCATCATCAACATCTCGTCGGTGGGCGCCGTGCGCGCCCATCATCGGGGCCTCCCCTATGACGTCACCAAGGGGGCGATCAACGCCATGACCCTCGCAATGGCCGTGGACCTCGGTGAATACGGGATCCGCGTCAACGCGATCGGTCCCGGCGTGACCCGCACCGAGCGGACCGATGCGCACGGAGACGAGCAGTCCCGGCGGACCACCGAGGAACGCATCCCCCTCGGTCGATCCGGGACCGTGCACGACATCGCCGCGATGGCGGCGTTTCTCGCGTCCCCGGAGTCGAGCTACGTCACCGGACAGGTCATCTATGTCGATGGCGGGATCACCGCCCAACTGAGCCCGGCTGGTGCAGGTGCACTCGAGCGGGACGGCAGACAGCTGTCGAGAAGTGAAAGGACCGAACAGTCATGAGACAGGAATCCCGATATCGACCCCTCATAGGGATGCTGGCGAGCCTCGGGCTCCTCCTCGCCGCATGCGCCGGATCGGAGACCGGTGACACACCGGTCACCACCACTGCGGCACCGGAGCCGACGACCACGACGACCACACCCGAACCGACCACCACCACGACCGTGCCGGAGCCGACCACCACCACGACCACGATCGCTCCACCGGAGCCCCTGCCGATCGACCCACCTGACGGATACGAACTGGTGTGGAACGACGAGTTCGACGGTGACGCGATCGATCCGGAGAACTGGACGTACGACATCGGCGGATGGGGCTGGGGCAACGGCGAGGCCCAGTACTACACGGACCGCCCGGAGAACGCTCGAGTCGAGAACGGTCTGCTCGTCATCGAGGTGCGCCAAGAGCAGTACGAAGACAAGTACTACACCTCTGCCCGCATGCTCACGCAGGGCCTGCAGGAGTTCCAGTACGGTTACATCGAAGCGCGGGTCAAGGTGCCGGTCGGAGTCGGGAGCTGGCCCGCTTTCTGGATGCTCGGCTCGGACTTCGCCCGAGACGAGGTGTCGAAAGAAGCGAACTGGCCGGACGCGGGTGAGATCGACATCATGGAGTACGTCGGACGCGAGCCCGACCTCGTCGTTGGCACGATCCACGGCCCCGGATACGCCGGAGCCGGAGGCCTGGCGACCTGGAACCGGCAGGACTTCCCCATCTCAGACGACTTCCACACGTTCGCCATCGATTGGGACGAAGACGGCATCCGATGGTTCTTCGATGGTGAACAGTACGCCGAGAAGACCCCGGACTCGTTGAACGGTCGAGAGTGGGTCTTCGACAAGCCGTTCTTCTTGATCCTCAACGTCGCCCTCGGCGGCGGGCTCGGGGGGCCGATCGGATTCTCGACCGAGTTCCCGTTGCACATGTACGTGGATCATGTCCGCGTGTACCAACGAGCCGATGCCGAGCAGTAGTCGAACGGGCAGCCATCCGGAAAGCACCTCATGAGCGACATCGCCCGCTGGCGCAACGCCGACATCGTCATCGATCTGCACGCCCGGCTCGGAGAGGGACCGGTGTGGGACCACCGCAACGGCACTCTGGCCTGGGTCGACATCCTGGCGGGGCTCGTCCACTTCACCGATCCGACGACGGGAGTGACGACCAGCATTCCGGCAGGGACCGCAGTCGGTGCACTTGCGCTGCGAGGCGAATCCGGGTACCTCCTCGCCGTGCAGGACGGGTTCGCCGTCCTCCAGGAGGGTGCCGTCGAGACGACGAATCGGGTGCTCTCGGTCGAGGGGCAGCGCATGAACGATGGCGCTCTCGACCCCGCCGGGCGGTTCGTCGCCGGCTCGATCACAGATGATCGGTCGCCGACCGGAGCGCTCTACGTGTTGGACACCGACGGCGTCGTGAGGGAGCTGTTCGGCGGAGTCACCGTCTCGAACGGGCTGGCGTGGTCTGGGAATGGCGACCGCATGTACTACGTCGACAGCGAACTCCAAGCCGTCGACGTCCTCGATTACGACATGGCGACCGGCGATGTGTCGGGTAGGCGCACGCTGGTCGGCATCCCGGAGTCCGAAGGAACTCCAGACGGCATGACGATCGACGCCGAAGGATGCCTCTGGGTCGCCTTCTGGGGTGGCGGGAAGGTGCGGCGATACTCGCCTGCCGGTGAGTTGATCGGAGAGGTCGAGCTTCCGGCGTCGAGAATCACCTCCTGTGCATTCGGCGGACCGGATCTCGATCGGTTGTTCGTCACGAGTGCCGCGGCGGGAGCGACCACCGAAGATCCTC
>CBDTXZ010000140.1:0-7866 GCA_965364515.1 uncultured bacterium | reverse complement strand
CTCACATTCGAGCACGAGCTGCACCTGTGCGAATCGTTCTGTCGGTCGTGGGACGGCGGCCATCGAGATTCCCTCTCTCTGTGTTTACAACATTTGGGGCTGAAACGACAGCGGGTCTGGAGACACGGGCCTCCTGTGATCTGCGACGAACACGGCGGCGATGGGGAGGAGGGCCAGTGCCGAGATGAATGCCGGAACCCCGAGGGTGCCGTATGTGGAAGCCACCAACGCTGCGACCACGATCACCGCGCCGGCGACGGCGAGTCCGAGCCCCGACCACGCGATGCGCGTCATGGCGGGCCGAGCGCCCGCCCAGAGCGCTCCGGCAGTCGCCCATCCGGCCATGCCGAGAAAGACGCTGACCGACGCCCTGGACACGATCGGGTTCATCGGAAACAGCGGCAGATCCGATGCGCCGGCGAGCAGTCCCGGTGCCGACCCGACCCCGTACCGCAACATCCCGACGATGGCGACGAGCACCGTCGCCACGGACACGATCGCCAGCGATTTCACCGCAGCCCGTGGCGAGCTGCCCGCGCGACGACGGTTCCGGAAGAGCGCCCAGGTCCACACCGCGGCGAGGGCGGTCATGCTCTCGATCACACCCGGTTCTGCCCCGAACACCGACACCGCAAGGTCGTCGTGGACGAGCTTGGCGTCGCCGGTCACAACGACCGGATCGTCTGAGTGATTCTCGAGCTCGAGCCGGTGGGGCGCCCATGCGGTGCCGTCGCAACATGTGATCAGCCGATTGATCGAGTGGCTGGTCGACATCCCGAGGGTGAACACCTCTGATCCGGCGTCGGCATCCACCAGTCGCAGCGAGATCGGTCCGGCCGCATCGAACCACGCAACCAGGCGGTGGTAGTGCACATCGCCCTCGAATGACATGACCTGGTGGGGACCGATGGTGAACTCGCCTTCGACGAGCCTCTCGTCACCATGGGCGAGAGCAGGAGCGGCGAGGACCAGGATCAGCGAGATCGCCACCCCGACCATCACAACAGCCCGCATCTCACACCTCACCAATCGCTACCGCCTCGTCGGCCACGACACCGCTCACCAGGAACCGGTGCGTTGCCTCGGCGGCGAAACGCGGGTCGTCGAGCCACGGGAGATGTCCGGATTCCGGTGTCATCACCAATTCTGCCGCAGGCATTCTTCGCGTCACGTCCTGAGCGACGTCGGGGCCTCCGAATGTGTCGTCGGCCCCCCACACGAACAGGGTCGGCGTCGTCACACCGGACAGCACCTCGTCGGGGATCGTGAGAGATTCGGGAAACCCTCGAAGGGTTCCGAGCCGGCCGATCATGTCACCGTCGTGCACCATGGTGTCGGTGTGCTGCTGGAGAGCGGCGTACCAGTCCTTGAATGTCTGTGGGATCCGCCCGGCGTCGAGGCTCGCTCCGTGACCGATCTGGCGAAGGATGCTGTCGTTCGCTCTCTCGCTCGGGGGGAGGACGCCGAGCAGCCTTCGGACCATCCCCACCGTCATGAGCCTCATGAACGGGGGCACCCGCTGACCAGGCGCCATTGCCGGACAAGCCATCTGCACCATCCTCCGGAACCGTTCGGGCTCGGCTGCTGCCGAGTACAACGACAGCATCCCGCCGAATGATGAGGCGACCACGTGGGCCGACTCGATGCCCAGACCATCGAGGACATCACCCACGAACACCCTCCCGTAATGGGCGAGGTTGCCGGGGCCGACCTCATACGGCTCGCTCAGGCCGGTTCCTGGACGGTCGACGAGGAGAGCTTGCACTCCTTCGAGGTGCTCGAGCATCGGTGCCCAGGTCGAGCCGGCGTTTGGTCCGCCGTGCACGAACAGCGTCGGTGCCCCCTCGCCAAGGATCTGAACCCTGACCCTGACTCCCAGCCTCGGGAGGTTCACGAAGATCTCGGTCGGGGTTCTCCCGACACTGGCCCAGAGCTCCTGCTCGGCTTCTCGATAGGCAGTCTCGTCCATCTCGATCACCCCTCGACCACGAGGGTGCCGGTCATGGATTCGTGTCCTGGAACCTCGCACACGAACTGATACACGCCGGGGGCGGCGTCGATGTCGACCCGCTTCGACCGCAGCGCGGGAACCTCCAGATCGATCCCCAGTTCGCGAATCGTGAAGGTGTGGCGGATTCCATCGCGGTTGTCGAGCCACAGCCCGCCTGATCCCGCAACCGTGATCTCGTCCGGCATCCACGTGACGGCCTCGGCGACCACCTCGACGTCCCCGGCAACGGCGGTATCTGATGGTGTGTTGGCGGCCGCCAGCAGGGACACCGCAGCTCCGATGACAAACACCCCGGCGGCGCCGACGCCGACACGGCCGATGACGTCGGGAGACCAGCGGAAGAATGCGCCGAGCCCGGACACCACGGCCAGCGTCACTCCCACCATCGACAACAGGGTGAGGATGAATGCCGGAGCCGATTCGGGATTGCTGAGCTCGTCGACGATCACCGGGAGGTTGCCGCCCGCTGCGAGCGCCGCAACGGTGGCGTACGCCAGACCGAGACGGCGACGTTCGCCGGAGAGGAAGGGTATGAAGCCGAGGAAGATCGCACCGATGATCGCCACCGGCGGGATCAGCCCCGCAAGGAGTTGTAGCACGATCGACCACACGACGATCACGATGGCGGCCGCTCGCGCCGGCCTCATCCATCGGCTCGTCTCGGTCGCCTCTTCCACCGGAGGGTTGGTGGTGTTCTGTGTCAGGGTCGTCACATCTGCTCCTCTCTCGACGACCCCGTCAACGTATGGATCAGACTCAGCGTCTGGAACGGTGCCCGCCTCATTCAGGGGGTGGTGCAGGCCTCAGAACGCCGATGGCAGAGAAGTGAGGCTGTCCTCAATGGACACGGACCGTTCGGATGTTCAGAATGGGTGAGATGAAGCGGTTGGTCTGGCCTGTGGCGATTGCCGCCGGAGGCGCGCTCGCGTTCGGGCTCGCCGCTGCGGCATCGCACGAGAACTGGGGAGCCGTCCTCTATCTGCTGAGCGTCCCGATCCCGTTCCTCACGGCGGGCGTGTGGCTGCGCTGGCGCCACGCCGACCATCCGATCGGCGCCTACCTCGTCGCAGGCACGGCGGGAACGATGGCTGCGGCGGCCGCCGTCGAATGGGCAGTCGCCCGACAGTTCTCCGAATCTTCGATCCAGCCGTGGATGTCGAATGCGCTCCTGGTCGAGTCACTGGTCTACCCGGTCGGGATCGCCTGTCTGGCGATCGTGATCGGCCTCTTTCCCACCGCCGAGCCGGAGAACGCCTGGGAACGCCGGTTCGCCCGAGGGGTGTGGTGGCTGCCCGCGCCGATGCTGCTCGCCAACCTCGCGAGCACCCACGTGCTCGTGGAGGAGTTCACCTACGGAAGGTTCCCTGCATTCCCGAATCCGATCCACGTCGAGGCGTTGGCGTGGCTCGATCCGGTGACCGGCCAGATGCGCACGATCGTCGGCGCGATCCTCTTGTCGAGCGTCGCGGTGCTCGTGGCCCGCTTCCGGCGCGGGACCGGAGAGATCCGCCATCAGATCCGTTGGGTGCTCTTCGGCACCGCCACTGCCCTCGGGCTCGGCGCCGTGCCCTTCCTCATCGGTCCGCTGATCGGGGTCGGCACGCCCGCTCACAGTTCGCTCGCGGCGATCGTCGGGACGGTTGCGCTCTTGCTCATTCCCATCTCGATCGTGCTGGCGATCGATCAGCCGGGATGGATCGACGCGGACGCAGTCATCCGCAAGACGTTCATCTATGGTGCCCTCTCGCTCGGGATATTCGTGGTGTACGCCGCCCTTGCTGCCGGTCTCGGTCTCGCTGCGGGTGCGAGGCTGCCCGTCGAGATGGCAATCGCCGTCACTGCCGTTTTGGCATTCGCATTCCAGCCGGCCCGGCGTCGACTCCAGCGCATCGCAGACCGGTGGGTATTCGGAGAACGTCCCACGGCTCTGGAGGCGATCGTGGGACTCGAGCAGTCATTCGAAGCCGGGAACACGGTCGATGAGGTCGCGACACGGCTCGCCGAACTGGTCCGTTCCGTTGCCCGCCTGCGCTGGGCGGCCGTCATCGTGCCCCCCGCCTCCAGGAAGGTCTCCGGCGATCGATCGGGAGCACCGGCGGCGATCGTTCCGATCGAACGCGCCGGCGAGCAACTCGGCACCATCGAATGCGGCCCACGCATGGCCGGGGGGATCGGCGGCCAGGAGCTGGCGATGATCGCGGCTCTCGGCGGTCAAGCGGCGCTGCTGATCCTCAACATGCGGCTCGCCGGTCGCATCGTCGGCGCCCAGGAGGCCGAACGCCGCCGACTCGAGCGCAACATCCACGACGGAGCCCAACAGGAGCTCGTGGCCCTCGTCGCCAAGCTCGGCCTGGCCAGGGCGAAGGCTCGGAACGGCGGCGTGGACGAACAGACGTTGCTCGAGCTCCAGGGCGACGCCCAGACCATCCTGAGAGATCTCCGCGATCTCGCCCAGGGCATCCACCCGTCGGTTCTCACCGACGGTGGCCTGGTCGAAGCGGTCGAGGATCGTTGCAGCAGACTGCCGATCGAAGTCGCCGTCGAGGCAACCCCCGAGCTCCGCCACCAGCGGTTCGACGACGACGTCGAAGGTGCCGCCTACTTCTTCGTCACCGAGGCTCTGGCCAACGTCCTCAAACACGCATCGGCGTCACGGGCTCAGGTCTCGATCAGCCGCAGGAACGGCGAGTTGAAGCTTGCGGTCGGTGATGACGGAATCGGCTTCGACCCGGCTGCGATCCGTCAGAACGGCCTCGCCGGCCTGAGCGACCGATTCACGGCTCTCGCCGGCTCGGTCGGGATCGATGCGCATCCCGGGGGCGGGACCGTGCTGACGGCTCGGCTCCCGGTCGAATCGGATCGCACGTGATCAGCGTCGTCATCGCCGACGACCATTACCTCGTGCGTGAGGGAACTCGCAGGCTGCTGGAGGCTTCGGGCGAGGTGGAGGTGGTGGCTTCGGTCGAGGACGGGGCGCAGCTCCGAGAGGCGGTGGACCGTCTGAGCCCGGATGCGGTCGTGGTCGACATTCGCATGCCGCCGACGCATCAGATGGAGGGGATCGAGGCGGCGCACGACATTCGCGCCAAACACGATGACGTGGGTGTGGTAGTTCTCTCCCAACACGCGAATGCGCTCTACGCGTTCGAGCTGTTCAAGGACGGGACCGAGGGGCTCGCGTACCTGCTCAAGGATCGTGTGGGGGATCTCGACGAACTCCTGCGCGCAGTCCACGAGGTCGTCGCCGGTGGATCTGTGATCGACCCGCTCGTTGTCGAGGGACTCCTGAACCGGCAGCGGACCAACTCCGATCGGCTGCTCGACACGCTCACTCCCCGGGAACTCGATGTGCTGGGGGCGATGGCCGAGGGTCGCTCGAATGCGTCGATCGGCGACGCTCTCTTCATCTCACAGTCGGCAGTCGAGAAACACATCAACTCGATCTTCGCCAAGCTGGCGCTCTCGCCGGACGAGTCCGACACCCACCGTCGCGTGGCGGCGGTCCTGGCCTTTCTCCGCACTCACGACTTCGGCTGAAGCCTCTGTGTCGTCCGTGTGAGCCCGACGACGCCGATCACGTTCGTCGCCGGATGCACCCTTTTCGGGTACCGCGATTGCGCCCGGCACTCGATTGCGGTGCCCGGGCGTTGTCGTCCTACTCGGCGAGTGCTTCGTGCTCTGCCCGGTGCCAGGCGCGAGCTCGTTGCTCCCAGCGTTGCCGCCGTTCGTCGTGGGAACCGTGATGGCCGCCGGCCATCATCGCCTTCTTCTTCACCCCGGCGAGAACGAACAGGCCCACCAGGATGGGTGCGACACGTTTCATGATGTCTCCTTTCGTCGTGTCTGGTCCCACGATCGGCGACGGCCGTGAAGAAGTCGTGAAGACACTGCGGAGACCCGCGGAACTCGGTCAGACGCGTGCGAGCGCCAGAGGGTGGCTGTGCATCGTCTCGCACCCGTCGGCGGTCACGACACAGAGATCGCCGGTCTGCACTCCGACCCGCTCGTCTTTGGTGATGACGTTCGGTTGGATGACGATGGTCTGGCCCTCCTCGAAGACCCATGGATCGTCGATCTGGGTGGTCGATCGGGTGCGCAGGCTCGGGGGCAACAAGCCGATGGCAAAGCCGTGGACGAGCCCGTCGCGGATCGTGAACCCCGATTCCTCGATCAGGTCGGAGGCGTTCCACACGTCCTCGTGGGTGGCGCCGGGTCGGATCGCCGACCGCACCTCGTGATAGACGGTCTCGGCCACGTCGTGCAGCTCGGCGATGATCGGAGACGGCTCTGCGTCGACTGTGAACGATCTGAGCCCCTGGCCGGCGTACCCGCCGTGGGAGATGGAGATCTCACAGGAGACGATGTCGCCGCGCTCGATCTGTCTGGCCGAGAGCACCTGGGAGGGGACGCAGCGGCTGGGGTCGGACATCGGTGTCGCCGCCAGGTAGTAGAACGTCGTGAGCCCTCCGTCGGCGAGGTAGGCGGCCTCGATTGCGGCCCCCAACTCGTACTCTCTGACGCCGGGGGCGATCGCATCCTCGAGCGCAGACAGGGCGGCGTCGGTGTGCTCCACTCCGCGCCTGAGCCAAGCGAGCTCCTCCGGGCTCTTGGTGACACGCAGCGTGCGAAAGCCATGGGTCACGTCGTCGAAGGTGCAGCCCGGAGCCGTCTCCACCATGGCAGCGTGGTGCTGGTAGGGCATGAGCCCGACAACACCGACGGACTTCGAGCCGCGTCTTCTCAGTTCGTCGCCCACGGTCTTCCCCGAATCGGTGCCGCCCCATCGAACATCATCGAGGTGGCTGACTTCGGTGGCGTTGGGGACGTGGTTGTAGCTCTGGACGAGCAAGGTCGGGTCGTGTTCGAGCGAGACGACCACGTAGTTGTCACGCATCCCGAGATACGTCGACAGGTAGTGGACGTCCGCCTGCACCGCTCGTCCCATCGCCGACCAGCCGAACACCACGAGGGTGTCGACCGACACGGATTCCATGAACGTGCGCACACGAGCGAGCCGGGCGGCGTTCTCGGCGTCGCTGAACCGGAGATACGGTGAACCCGTCGATGCTGACACTGTGGAGTGATCGTACCGTTCCACCGAGGTCGGGCCCGGCCGGCCCGGCCTCCACAGTCGGCTGACCGCAGTAGGGTCCGTGATTCCGACGAGTGGGGAGTGAGCGGTCGACATGTCCAACGGCAGACGGCCGTTCGCCGTATCCGTGACGATTACAGCCCTCCTCATGGTCGTCTCGGCGTGCTCGACTCCGACGGGCCCGGACACCTCCTATACATCACAGGTCGACGTGATCGCCGCCCTCGAAAGTGGTGGCTATCCGTGTGATCGGATCGACCGGAGGGTGCGCGACCGAGAAGACCAGGAGCTGATCGACTCCTCCCCGGAGGCCCGTGCACGGACCGGCTCCGATGCCGAACGTGCAGACGCCCGCATGATCGAGAACGAGCAGGCGCTCAGGACACGGGGCATCGCCGGCTGGTCGACCTGTTGGTGGGAGGGCGGCCGCCTCGACGTCTTCACCCACGAAACCGAACGCGAGCGGCTCTCGACGTTGATCTCCGGATTCGACTTCGGTTGCACGCCCGGGCCGGGACTCGAAGATCCGGCGTACGTCAGCGGGACCGATTGGGTCGTGTCGTCGGGTGACTTCGCCACGGGAGTCGACGTGATGGAAGGCGTTGCTGCGTCGATCGGCGGCCGTGCCAACCAGACCACGTGTGGTGCCCTCGACACGTTCCTCGATGATCTCGAAGATGCCGGCAGAGCAATTGCCGACCTGTCCGACGCAGAGATGATGGCGGCGCTCGGGGAGTGAGGCCGCAGACGGGACTTCCGGCTG
>CBDTXZ010000139.1:0-7871 GCA_965364515.1 uncultured bacterium | reverse complement strand
CCGGCTCCGGCATCGATCCGGTGGCGCCTCGACTATTCCTTGATGTACGGCTGACCGTCTGCGGCCGGCGCACGGGCTTTGCCGACGAGCCCCGCCACGACGACCACGGTCGCCACGTACGGCAGCATCAGCATGAACTCAGACGGGATCCCGGTTCCGAGGATGGCGACCTTCTGGGAGAGTGCCCCCGAGAAGCCGAACACGAGACCGGCAGCCAGAGCGCCGAGCGGCATCCATCGTCCGAAGATCATCGCCGCCAGGCCGATGAACCCGATTCCCCCGGTCATGTTGTCCTCGAATCGGGACACCTGGGCGAGTGCGAGGAACGCTCCGCCGAATCCAGCGATGAGCCCGCCGAGGACCACGTTGCGGTACCTGATCTTGAAGACGTCGATTCCGAGCGTGTCTGCCGCCTTCGGATGCTCTCCGACCGCTCGTGCCCGGAGGCCCCATCTGGTCTTGAAGAACGCCTGGTGGAGCACGAATACGAGGATGAGCATTCCGTAGACGAAGAACGTGTGGTTGAAGAACATCGGTCCGATAACCGGGATGTCCGCGAGCAATGGGATTCGCCACGAACTGACCCGAGCGGGCGCGTTCAGGTCCTGCGCCTCGGACAACACTCGACTGGCGAGGAACGAGGTCAGCCCGAGCGCAAAGATGTTGATCACGACCCCTGCGATGATCTGATCGACCCGGAAGCGGATCGCCAGCCACGCCAGGACCAGTCCGAGGAGCGCTCCGATGGCCAATGCCCCGAGCACACCGGCCAACGTGCCGAAGGCGGACGAGAGCACCACGGCGACGAACGCCGACGCCAGGAGTTGTCCCTCGATCCCGATGTTGATCACACCGGCTCGCTCGCACATCAGGCCGGTGAGGGCGCCGAGCGTGATCACGACCGCCGAGATCACCGTGGAGCGGAGCATGCCGACCATGCTGAACGAGCTCCCCGCAGAAGCCCATGCCAGGAAGGCGATCACGAAGAGCGCCAGTCCGATGCCGAGGAATACGTTGGTCTGATGGAGGCGTCTCCGCATGAGTTGTGGTACGGCGAGGCCGATGGTGAGGAGAGCGATGGCGATCGATACGACTCTGGATCCGAAGGTCACCGACAGGTTCATGAACCGGTCGCCGGGAAGGCTCAAGTTGAACGTGGATTGGGCGCCGGATTCGATGCCGAACGCGAACACCCACAGGACGATGGCTGACATGGCCAAGAGGATGATTCCAATGATCGTCGCTCGCCGCTCTTCGGTGGTCGTCCTCACTGCTCGAGCCTGGGTGGCAGTTGTTTCCTGTACCGCTGTCATGCTCCCCACCCCGTCGTCAGCTGTGTCGTCTCTTCGGTGCCCTCCGCCCTGATCCGGTAGATCGCCCTCACCATCTCAGGGGCTGCGACGAAGATCACGATCAACGCCTGGAGAACGACGACGAGGTCGAGTGGGATCTGGACCGCTCCTTGCATTTCGCGCCCGCCCGCCTTGAGCGCTCCGAAGAGGAGGGCGGCCCAGAGCGTTCCGACCGGGTGTGAACGTCCCAGCAGGGCCACCGTGATGGCGTCGAACCCGACGGAACCGGCGAGCGTCGTGGTCGCCTTGTACGGCTCGAGGCCCATGACCTGATTGGCGCCGGCCAGTCCGGCGAGTGCCCCTGCCACGCCCATCGACATGGTTACGAGGATGGAGACGTTCATGCCTGCATAGAGGCTGGCCGCCTGGTTCTTTCCCACCGCTCGGAACTCGAATCCGATCTGCGACTTGTACAGCAACCAATACACGGCGTACACCGCTGCGAGCGCTACCAGGAAGCCGATGGTCACTCGGTAGTTCGATCCGAACAGCTTCGGAAGCACCGCAGAGGAGTCGAGCGGGGTTGAGACCGGGTTGTTGCGGCCCTCCTCCTGGAACAGAGGAATGGTCAGGAGCCACTGGACGAAGAACAGTGCGATGAAGTTGAACATGATGGTCGTGATGACCTCGTGCGCCCCTGTGCGGGCCTTCAAGAGGCCCGGAATGCCACCCCAGATCATGCCGCCGATCAGCCCTCCGATCAGGGCGAGCGGCAGATGAAGGACCGCAGGCAGCGAGAGGTGGATCCCGACCCAGGTGGCGAAGATCCCGCCGATCAACATCTGTCCCTGGGCGCCGATGTTGAAGAGCCCGGCCTGGAATCCGAGCGCTATGCCGAGACTGGCGAGGATCAGCGGCGTCGCGGCGAACAAGGTCTCGGAGATCGCTGCGACCGATCCGATCGATCCCCTGAACAGCGCCTGATACGAACCGACGATCTCGTCCCACATGCTCGACAGCGCGGTTCCTGGTTCACTGAAGAGCAGTGGCAGGGTGTCGATGTCCGAGAATGCGATGATCACGGCCCCGATCACCATGGCAGTCAGGAATGCGAGGGCTGGAAGCATGAGGGACTTCAGGAGGCCGGAACCGATTCCCGTGATTCGGTCCATGAGGTCGTTTCCCGAGTCCGGGGGAGTCTCTGATTGCATCTCGGTGGTCATCCTGCAGCTCCAAGCATTGCCAGGCCGATGTCGGTGACGGGCGCATCCGGTGAAAACTCGGCGGCGATTCTCCCGTGGTACATGACGAGGATTCGATCCGCCAGCGCAGTCACCTCGTCCAACTCGGACGACACGACCAACACGGCCGTTCCGGCGTCTCGCTGGGCGACGATCTGTGAGTGGATGTACTCGATCGAGCCGACATCGATGCCTCTGGTCGGTTGTGCGGCGATCAGCAGCCGAACCTCGCGTTCGAACTCACGGGCGACGATGACCTTCTGTTGGTTCCCTCCCGACAGCGACGAGACCGGGATGTCGACGCCGGGAGTCCTGACGTCGTACTGCTCGACGAGCCGGGCGGACGTCTCGTGCACGGACTTCCAGTCCATCGCGATGCCCGGCGAATACTCCTCCTGGTAGTAGGAGTCCAGGACCATGTTCTCTGCGACGGTGAATCCGAGCACGAGGCCACTGTGCTGGCGATCCTCTGGGATGTGAGAGACACCGAGCTTGTGGAGTTGACGCGGCGTGTAGTCGGTCACATCGGTCTGTTCGAACATGATCGACCCACCGTGCACCGGGCGCATTCCCGTGATCGCCTCGATCAACTCGGTTTGTCCGTTGCCCTGGACCCCGGCGATTCCCACGATCTCGCCGGCTTTGACCTCGAAGGAGATCCCGTTGACGGCCCTCTGGTCGCGATCGTCGAGGACGACCAGATCAGTCACCGAGAGGACGGTGGCTCCGGGGTGTGACGTGTCTTTGGGGACGGTCAATTCGACGGGGCGTCCCACCATCAATTCTGCGATCTGTTGTTCGTTGATGTCGCCCGGCTTGGCCTCGGCGACCTTCTTTCCTTGCCGCATGACGGCGACCCGGTCGGCCACATCGAGCGCCTCGCCCAGCTTGTGGGTGATGAAGATGATGCCCTTGCCGTCGGCCTGGAGGCCCCGAAGGATCTCGAAGAACTCCTCGACCTCCTGTGGAGTCAGGACGGCGGTGGGTTCGTCGAACACGACGTACTTGGCTTCACGGTTGAGGACCTTGATGATCTCGACTCGTTGTTGCACGCCCACCGGGAGGTCTTCGATGATGGCGTCCGGGTCGACTTCGAGCCCGTATCGGTCCGAGATGGCCGTGACCGATTCTCTTGCTTCGTCCGTCTGGATGGCACCGAGGGCGCCGGTCGGTTCCTGGCCCAGGATCACGTTCTCTGTGACGCTGAACACCGGGACGAGCATGAAGTGCTGGTGGACCATCCCGATGCCTGCGGCGATCGCATCTTTGGGGGAGTCGAGGTTCATCTCGTCGCCGTCGACGAACACCGAGCCAGAGTCGGGCCGGTAGAGGCCGTAGAGGATGTTCATCAGCGTCGTCTTCCCGGCGCCGTTCTCGCCGAGCAGCGCCACCACTTCGCCGGGCTCGACCGAAATCGACACATCGTCATTCGCCAACACGCCGGGGAACCGTTTGGTGATTCCGCGCAACTCGAGTGCCACGATCGCTCCTCGCCTCTACTCGCCGCCTGAAACACTACCTCGCAACGAGGAAGCCCCCGGTGGTTAACCGGGGGCTTCCTTGCTCAGTAGGTGTTTTCTCGGCTCAGCCGACTTCGAACACTGCCGCGTCGATCTCGCCAGACCGGATCGCGTCGAGGATGGCCTCGACTTCGCTCTCCAGATCACCCGAGACACGGTCTGCATTGCTGTGATATTCGGACAGCCCAACCGCGTCGTTCGCCAGGTTTCCGACCTCGCCACCCGGCGTCCAGGTGCCCTCGGCGTGCTGCTGGATCGAACGGGTCACCTGGACGGTGATTCCCTTCTCGATCGTGGTCAGCCAGAGGTCCTGGTACTCCTCGGGTGCGGCGAAGAACGCGTCCTGGTCGACTCCGATCAAGAGCGCATCGATGCCGCGGTCCTGGATCGCAGTTCCGCAGGGCAGGTTGATGGCGCCACCGACGGGAAGCATGATGTCGGCACCCTCGTCGAGGATGCTCTCACACGTGGCGCGAACGGTCGGATCGCCCGGGTCGAACGTGCCGGTGAAGCTTCCGTCCTGGGCCTCGATGTCCCACCCGATCACTCTCACCGACGTTCCATTGGTCTCGTTGTAGTACTCAACGCCCCGAGCCAGGCCGTCCATGAAGATCGAAACGGTCGGAATGTTCAAACCGCCATAGGTTCCGATGATCCCGGTCTGGGACACTCCCGCTGCGAGGTATCCCGCTGCGAAGGCGGCCTCGTCGGTCTGGAAGACCAGCTCACGGACGTTGGAGATGTCTGGGTCGTAGGAGAAGTCCACGATCGTGAAGTTGACGTCTGGATTCGCTTCGGCGTTGGTGGCAGTCGCCTCGCCGAGCTCGAAGCCGACGGTCACGATGTGGGTCGCACCCTGGCCGAGGCACTGGTCGATGTTCGGCTGGTAGTCCGACGCGTCATCCGACTCGAGGAGAATCGGGTCTGCGGCGGCGAATCCATCGTCGACTGCATCGAGCACGCCCTGCCAGGCCGCAGCGTTGAAGCTCCGGTCGGCAACGCCTGCGAGGTCGGTGACGAGGCAGGTGACGACGGCTTCTACGTCGCCTGTGGCCTCGGTGGTGGTCGTCTCTTCTTCCATCGCCTCGGTGGTGGTTGTCTCTTCTTCCATCGCCTCGGTGGTGGTTGTCTCTTCTGCTGCCGTTGTGGTCGTGTCGGCGGTGTCTCCATCGCCGCACGCCGCCAGCACGAGTGCCAGCGTCAGGAGCAGAGAGAGACCGCGTACGTGTTTGCTCACGAGTGGTTCCTCCGTATCGGTGTATGCCAGGTGCGGCGCGAGCCGACTGGCGCCTCAATACTAGGGTGCGCACAGGAGCCCGTGTCCAGAGCACCAGGTCCCAAAGGGTCCACGGCACCAGGGCCCGAATGGCAGTCTCGTCAGCCGCCCGGTGTGGTGGTCTCGTCCGGGATGACCAGCGAGGTCGCCGGGGCGGAGACCTCGGCGGAGGGGTATCCGAACACCTCGATCTGTTGGATCGCCAGCTCGCTGAACACTCGATCCTCCGTCGGAGAGGGGAGGTAGGCGTCGCTGATGACGATCTCGACCTCGAACGTGTTGACCGCTGAGAACTGCAGTGGCTGGGCCCCGCCCTCGTCGGCCAACTCGAAGAGCACCGGCGCGGCACCGCCGTCGATCGTGATGTCCTTTGCGCGGTAGTTCTGCCGCAACCCTGGGTCGTCTGCGGCCAGGTTCGTCCAAACGATCCCGGTGATGACGCTCCGCTCGGCGAGGATGAGGGTGATCGTGACGTCCGTGCCCTCTTCGAGTTCGTCCCAGTTGATCTGGTATTCGCCGCCGCCGTCGTCGATCAGGTTTTCGCATCCGAGACTGGCGAGGCCTGACACCGAGCAGTCCGCTCGAAGGACGTTCAACTCACGGGTCTCTGGCGTGGGGGCAGTCGTGGTGGTGGTCGTGGAACCGTCGGCTACGACATCGGGATCGGTTTCGTCGTCGCCTCCGAAGATGTTGAAGACGATGGCGATGATGACGACGGTGGTCAGCAGGCCGGCGATGGCCAGAACCGCCCGGACGCCTGCGGTCGCCTGCACTGCCGGGCGCGGCGCCACCGGAAGCGGGCCCTGCGAGAGCCGGGCTCCGCACTCCTCGCAGTGACGGTTGGTGGTCGGGTTCGGCGATCCGCACGACGGGCACTGGATCTCGTTGCGCGGGAAGCGGGCAGGGGCCTGCGGCACCTCGACCGGCGGCTCGCCTGAGAGGGAGAACTCCTCGAAGTCGGCATCGTCTTCGCCGATGCCAGGGTCGGTTGGGTCGATCCACGCTCCGCACTCAGGGCAGAACTGTTGGTCGTCGCCAACCACAGAACCACAGTTGTCACACACGTGTCGTGCCAATTCGCCTCCTCGCGTGGTCGGTATTCTGCCACGGTGTTTGCGTACTTCCTGATCAGAGAGACCGAGCGGTGGGGCCCCTCGACGCTCCTCGGCGCCGCCTTCCTCCTCACCATGGTGGCGTTGTTCGCCTACTACTTGCTCTGGCGCAACCGGTGAAGCCGGGCGCCCGTTTCGTCATAGCCCACCGATAGGCTCGCAGCCGTGACGTACCGATGCGAGTCTTGTGGCTATCAGAGCGCCAAATGGATGGGGTTCTGCCCTCAGTGCAGCGAGGGCGGTCCGCTGACCGAGGTCGCCGAGACGACGCGGAGTCGCACGAAGCGACGCGGTTCGGCACCGGTGCCGGTGCCGCTCGGCGAAGAGAGAGCGTCGGATGTGATCCGGACCGACACCGGTCTCGGCGAGCTGGATCGCGTTCTGGGCGGAGGCCTCGTCGATGGCTCCGTCGTGCTGTTGGGGGGAGAGCCGGGCGTGGGCAAGTCGACGCTGTTGCTTCAGATGGCGGGGCGCTTGGCTGAGTCCGGTCATCAGGTCCTCGTTGCCTCCGCGGAGGAATCGGCCCAGCAGGTGGGTCTGAGGGCGCGGCGGCTCGGAGTGGAGTCTGCCGAGGTTCTCCTCCTCGCCGAGGACGACGTCGACGCCGTGATCGCCGCGGCGAGGGAGACCCGCCCAAAGGTGCTGATCATCGACTCGATCCAAACGGTCGGTGCTCCGGAGGTCGCTTCGGCGCCGGGCTCGGTCACGCAGGTTCGTGAGGCGTCGTCGAGGTTGATCCGGTTCGCCAAGACGTCGGGGACCTCGGTCGTCCTCGTGGGGCACGTGACCAAGGACGGAGCGCTCGCCGGCCCGAAGACCCTCGAGCACATGGTCGATGTCGTCCTCTCCCTCGAGGGCGACCCCGACCGGGGCTTCCGGGCGCTTCGAAGCTTCAAGAACCGTTTTGGGGCGACCCACATGGTCGCCCTCTTCGAGATGCTGTCGGAGGGCATGGTCGAGGTGTCCGACCCGTCGGAGGCCTTTCTCGCCGAGTGGCAATCCAATGTGCCGGGCACCGTCGTGTTTCCGGCCGTCGAGGGCCGCCGATCCGTCATGGTCGAGATTCAGGCTCTGGTCACGAAGACCACGACACCGCAGCCGCGGCGGTCCGTGCGGGGAGTCGACACGCCACGCGTGCATCAGCTGCTGGCGGTGCTGGATCGACACGCCGGTCTGTATCTCGGCGACCACGAGGTGTACGTCAACGTCGTCGGAGGCTGGAAGATCACCGAGCCAGGAGCCGATCTGGCGATCGCGCTGGCGATCGCATCATCTGCGGTCGACACGCCACTCGGCTCGACTGCGGCATGGGGCGAGGTGGGCCTCGCAGGAGAGATCAGACCCGTGCCGTTCGATGTTCGGCGCCGTGAGGAGTCCGAGCGACTCGGGGTCGAGACGCTCATCTCGTCTGCGAGCCACCTTCGAGTGAG
>CBDTXZ010000138.1:0-7934 GCA_965364515.1 uncultured bacterium | reverse complement strand
GGTTCCGACTCGAGATTGCTGAAGCCGTGCAGGGCGTTCACACCGGCGAAGATCAAGTCACCCGGGCCCACCGGGATCGACTCGTCCTCGAGGTGGGCAATGGCGCTGCCGTCGGTGATGTAGTAGGTCTCTTCGAATGGATGGAAGTGTTGCCCGCCGAGGGTGAAGTTGGTCTCCGCCGCGTCGAACCTCACCTTGAACTTGGTGTGATGGACTGCACCGACCACCTCGTCGACCAGCATCCACACCGCCACGTTTCGCGCCCCGGGCGAGCGGAGACCCTTCATCTGGATCGGGCCGGGCTCGGGCATGTGGTCTTCTTCGAACTGACCGACGAACCGTCGGGTCCGATCAGCCACATCCGGCGGCTTGACGTCCTCGACGACCAGATCGACCGTCGGGTGGATGCCGGACGCCGTTCCCAAAGGCCTCGATTGCGGCGAGCGGGTTCGGAGGGTCAACAGCGGTCCATCCGTGTCGTTGACCCATTTGTGTGGTGTTCTGATCGGCGCGAAACCGAAGGTCCCCTCACGGACCCGATAGGCCTGGTCGGCGATCGTGACCACACCCGCACCCTCGAGCACGTAGAACGACTCCTCGAACGGGTGAACGTGGGAGACGACGCTGCCACCTGGGTCCAAACGCGTCAACGACACCTCGAGATGGACGGCCCCGTCGTCCGGGCCGATGAGTTGTGCGATGCCGAGTCCGGTCGCAAAGCCGTCAGAGGCTGGGACATACACATTCTCGGCAGCGGGAACGACTTTCCAGGCTGGCACGACACTCTCCTCTCGCTCATGTGACCCGGGCGGCTCGCCCGTGCTCGGACCCTACCTCGGCGCTCCGACCACCTGGACCGGGTGCCGGTGCGATCGCCCCGAGGCTCGACACTGGAGCCCAGTGATGCTCCGCCGTCGGTGCGTGTCCCCCGGCGCCGATCACCACCTCGGTCCACCCTCAGCAACAGGCCATTGTGCGAAACAGACCTCGTCCAGCTTCTCTGCGGAAGGCGACGACGATCCGGTCGAGCATGGGTCGGGTTTCACCCGAAACGGGCCACCCGGCGTCGTCGACCCGACCCCGTACACTCGATCCGTGTCCATCATCTGCACCGCCTGCGGGGAGTCCAATCCCGAGACGGCGAAGTTCTGCATCGCCTGCGGCAGCCCGGTCTCGGCGGTGTGCCCGTCGTGCGGCACCGCCGTCGTCGCCGGGGCCAGCTTCTGCCAATCGTGTGGCACGCGACTCGCCGAAGTTCCCTCGGAAGCCGATGTCGCCGCGACCGAGGAGCGCAAGATCGTCTCGGCGATGTTCTGTGACCTGGCGGGCTTCACCGCACACACCGAGCGCTCCGACCCAGAGGACGTCCGCGCCCGGCTCGAGGCGTTTCATGCCCGGGTTCGCCAGGACGTGGAGCGATTCGGCGGCCGAGTGGAGAAACTGCTGGGCGACGGGGTCTTCTCGGTGTTCGGCGTCCCGACCGCCCACGAAGACGATCCCGAACGCGCCGTGAGGGCAGCGCTCCGGATCCAGGAGTCGATGAGCGAGATGAACGAGACCGATCCCGAGCTCTCGCTCGACGTCCGGATCGCCGTGACGACCGGCGAGGCGATCGTCCAACTCTCGGAGCGAGCTGACCGCGAGGGAATCATCGGCGACGTCGTGAACAGCGCCTCACGCCTCGAAGCGGTGGCCGCTCCCGGGACCGTGGTCGTCGACGAGCGGACGTACCTCGCGTCCCGACAGGCGATCGACTTCGTCCCGCTGCCGTCCGTCACCGTCAAGGGCAAGGTCGAGCCGGTGGCGATCTGGAAGGCGGAGGACGCCAGAAGCCGGTACGGGGTCGCCATCGACGAGGAGCCGGACACGCCGTTCGTCGGCCGCAGCGAGGAACTGACGCTGCTCGTCGACGCCTTCGACCGCACGGTCGCACGCTCGACGCCGCAGGTGGTCACGGTCGTGGGCGAGCCGGGCGTCGGCAAGAGCCGGCTGGTCCGCGAGTTCCGACTCTCGCTGGACGACCGGCCCGGCTTGGCGTTCTGGCGCCAGGGCCGATGCCTTCCGTACGGGGAGGGCATCGCATTCTGGGCGATCGGTGAGATCGTGAAGTCACACGCCGGGATCCTCGAGACCGAGCCGCCCGAGGGTGCGATCGCCAAGCTCGAGGACGCCGTGTCGGCGCTGGTCGGGGACGCCGACGAAGCGCAATGGATCGCATCACGCCTGCGACCGCTCGTCGGGGCGGCGTCGCAGAGCTCCGATCGATCGGAGCTGTTCGCAGCCTGGACGCGGTTTTTCGAGGCCCTGGCCTCGGCCTACCCGCTCGTGCTGCTCATCGAGGATCTCCACTGGGCCGACGACCCGGTCGTCGAGTTCCTCGATCACCTCATCGAGTGGGCGACGGATTCCCCGATCCTGCTGGTGGCGACTGCACGGCCAGAGCTGTTCGCCGACCGACCGGACTGGACGTCAGGGCGCCGGGATGCGGTCACGGTCGGACTGGATCCGCTGTCGCGGGAGGACGCGGCGACGTTGATGAGCGCGCTCGGCGATCGACCGGTGATGCCGGCCGGCATCCATGCCGCCCTGCTCGACCGGTCCGGCGGCAACCCCCTGTACATGACCGAATACATGCGCCTGGCCGTCGAACAGGACTGGTTCTCCCAGGCGGAGCGCGGCGAGGACCTGCCGCTCCCCGATTCGATCCACTCGATCATCGGCGCCCGCATCGACCTGCTACCCCCAGACGACAAAGCGCTGCTCCAGGCGGCGGCCGTCGTGGGTCGGGTGTTCTGGACGGCCGCGCTGACCTTCGCGGACATGGGCCCCGCCGCCGAGGTGCGTGAGGGGCTCCGACGACTGATCCGACGCGAGATGATCCGGCCGGTCCGCCGGTCGTCGATGGAGGGACAGGACGAGTACACCTTCGCCCACGTGTTGATCCGCGACGTCGCCTACGGACGACTCACCCGCAGCGAGCGGGCTCGCCTGCACGGCTCGACGGCTCGATGGCTGGAAGCGGTCAGCGGTGATCGCTCCGGCGACGTCGCCGAGTTGATCGCCCACCACCTGGCGACGTCGTACGAGCTCTCACCGGGTGAGGACACCGAGATGGAGAAACGCATCTATCGCTTCCTCATGCTGGCCGTCGAGCGTGCGATGGCCTTGGACGCCGACGCCGCTCGTGCGTTCGCCAGACGTGCCATCGACCTCGCGTCCGACGATCGCGAGCGGGGTCGGGCACTGACGGAGTGGGCCACGGTCACCTTCGACGACAACGAGGCTGCGGTCGACGCCTACGAGGAGGCGATCGAGTGCTTCCGGCGCGCCGGCGATCGCGACGCCCAGGTCGATGCCCTCACACGGCTCGGGAGATTGACGTGGTACCTCGGGAACGCCGACGCCACCGACGCCGTCGCCGACCGTCTGACCGAGTTGATCGACGGTATGCCCGCCAGCAGGAACGTCGCGAGGGCCATCGCTGCGCTCGCCAGCACGCTCCAGCTGCGTGGCCACGAGGCGGAGTCACTCGACAGGGTCGAACAGGCGCTCCGGGTCGCCCAGGAGGTCGGTGACACCGACACGTACGCCCGGGCGCTGGGCGTCAAGGGCGGCGCCCGCATTCAGCTCGGTGACAACGCCGGGATCGAAGAGATCGAGGAGGCGCTTCGGATCCAGCTGGACCGCAACCGTGTCAGAGAGGCGATGGCGACCTACAACAGCCTGGCGACCTATGCCCGGTACTCGGGCGACTACGAACGTGGCATCGAGATCATCGAAGAGGCGATCGCCTACGGATCACAGCGGGGTATGACGGCCACCGTGGACTGGTCCCACCTGACCCTCAACGAGAGCCTGTTCCCCACAGGCCGCTGGGACCGCCTCGATCAGGTGATCACGACGTTCCACGAGGCCGAGCGAATCCGGGGAACACAGATCGAATCGGGTATGAGGGGATGGAGGACCAGCGTCCTCCACTTCCGGGGTCAGAGCGCCGAGGCGCTCTCGGAGCTTCGATTGGTCCTCGAGTCGACTCGATCGACGAAGGACCCCCAGGGGATGATGCCGACGTTGGCGCTCGGTGTCGCCATCACCGAGGCGGCCGGCGACCGTGACGCCGCCGAGGCGATCGCGGACGAACTGGTGTCCTTCGGAACGGAGCACCCGATCTTCCTGGCGGACGAGCTGCCGGTTGCGGCGCGGTCGATGATCGAGATCGGTCGCATCGACGATCTCCGCCGTCTCGCCGACCTCGCCATCTCGGAGGCGGATCGCATCCACGACCCCTCGGCGCGGCCCGAAGACACACCCTGGGTTCGAATCAAGCTCGACCTCGCCGTCGCCGCCGTCGCCGCGGAGGCCGGACGTCACACCGAAGCCCTCGAGCTCCTCGAGAAGTTGGTGGAAGAGGCAGATCGCAGAGGTGCACGGCTCTGGTCGACGATCGCTCGGATCGACGCGGCCCGGTCGGCGGCCGCCCTGGATCTCGACGACCGCGTGGACGAGCTGCTCACGGTCGCAGAGTCGGACGCTCGAGCGATGGCCGCCGGCCTGCTGCTGCGTGAAATCGACGACATCCGGGACGAGGACGCTGCGGCGACAGGCGCGTGACCGCCGAGTCGTGCTGCGTTCACTCTCGGGCCTTCGGCCGGCCATGGCGAATGCTGCCCGCGAGGCGCCTTCTTGGAGAGGCGCCGACGATCTCCGACACCGATCGGGGCGACCAAGAAAGGACCGACTCGGTATCGTTCGGCGAGAATCGAGAGCCCTATGCAGTGCACTAATTGTGGACACTTCAACGACGAGGGGGCTTCATTCTGCTCGAACTGCGGGACCTCGCTGATGCTCGCCTGCCCGGTCTGTTCGACCCCTTACATGCCAGGCGCATCCTTCTGCTCCAGCTGTGGAGCTCACCTCGCTGCCGAGGCGGTGCAGACGGACCCGATGGCCCGCTACCTCCCCGCCGAGCTGCAGGCCAAGCTCGAGGCGGCCCGCGCAGGCCGGACCATGGCCGGCGAGCGACGCATCATCACGATGCTGTTCGCCGATGTCCAGGGCTCGACCGCCGCCGCCGAGAAACTGGACCCCGAAGAGTGGGCCGAGGTGGTCAACGGGGCGTTCGAGCGACTCATCCGGCCGGTCTACCGATACGAGGGCACCCTCGCGCGGTTGATGGGAGACGCCATCCTCGCCTTCTTCGGGGCGCCGATTGCCCACGAAGACGACCCCGAACGAGCTGTGATGGCCGGGCTGGAGATGCTCAGCGCGGCGAAGCCGTACGCCCGAGAGGTCGAGGCCCGCTGGGGGGTCGACTTCGACCTACGGGTCGGGATCAACACCGGGCTCGTCGTCGTGGGTGAGGTCGGGTCCGACCTCCGGGTGGAGTACACCGCGCTGGGCGACGCCGTCAACGTCGCCGCCCGAATGGAGCAGACCGCTGCTCCAGGGACGCTTCAGATCACCGGCACCACCCACCGCCTCATCGAACAGCTCTTCGACTTCGAGGAACTCGAACCGGTCGAAGCCAAAGGCAAGTCGGAACCGGTCCCGGCCTACCGAGTGACCGGTGTGCGCGAGCGCCCAGCGACCATCCGCGGCATCCTCGGTCATGAGACTCGCATCGTTGGCCGAGATTCGGAGCTGGAGACCCTGCATGACGTCATCGAGAGCGTACGGCAGGGCAAGGGCCAGATTTGTTCGATCATCGGAGAGGCGGGCGTCGGGAAGTCGAAGCTCGCTGCGAGCCTCCGCTCGGATCTGTCGGCACAGCAGTGCCTGGCCCCATGGCTGACCGCCGCCGGTGACGACCCGAGCGTCGTGCGTTGGACGGAGGCCCGGTGCCTTTCCTACGACACCGCTGTCCCCTATGCCCCGTTCATCCGGATGTTCACGGCACTGTTCGACATCGAGTCAGATGAGGACTTCGCTGAAAAGCGCGCCAAGATCGGCGCCGCCGTTGCTGCCGTCCTGCCCGAAGACACCCAGGCTGCGATGTATCTGTCGATGCTGCTGGGCATCGAGCCCCCACCTGACCGAGCCGAGTTCGTCGCCGAACTGGAGCCGCCCGTCCTGCAGCGGAAGATCTTCTCCGCAGTGCTCGACTATGTCGAGGCATGCTCGCTCTCCTCCCCCGGAGTGCTGGTCGTCGAAGACCTCCATTGGGCGGACCCGGTGTCGTTGGCGCTGCTCGAGGAGCTGATGGGGGCGACGGATCGCTCGATGCTGGCGATCGTCGCACTGATGCGCCCCTACCGGGAGGACGCCGCCTGGGGTTTCCACGAAACCGCAGCCCGCACCTTCTCGCACCGATACACCTCGATCCGGCTGCAGCCGCTCGACCAATCCTCATCGAGGGCAATGGTGAGCGAGCTCCTTGGTGGTGATCTCCCGCCGATGGTCCATGCGGTGATCGAGGAGAGGGCAGAGGGCAACCCGTTCTTCGTCGAGGAGATCCTGCGCGAGCTCATGGAGTCGGGTGCGTTGCTCCCGCGCGACGGGTCTTGGACGTTCGTCGGTGACCGCTCATCGATCGACATACCGGGTGGGATCGCCGGGCTCCTCACCGCCCGCCTCGACCGCATCGACGAGACCCCACGTCTGGTGCTCCAGTTGGCGTCCGTGCTGGGCAGGGAGTTCGGCTTCGCCGAGCTCAGCGGGGTCGCGGGGAGCTCCGTCGACGTCGACGCCGCCCTCACCGACCTGATGCGCCGGGATCTGCTGGTGGAGCGGAGCCGAATCCCCAGCCGGACGTATGCGTTCCGCCACGCCCTGATCCAAGAGACCGCATACAACACGATCCTGCTGAAGACCAGACGGACACTTCACGGCGAAGTCGCCGAGCACCTGATCGCCCGGGGAGCCGAGCCCCACGAGATCGCCCACCACCTGCTCGAATCGAAACAGGAGAGCCGGGCCGTCCCGTATCTCGCCGAAGCGGGCGACCGTGCGTCGCGGGCGATGTCACTGGCGGATGCCATCCGCTACTACGACCGTGCACTCGCCTGGGCCGTCGACGACGAGGATCTCGACGTCGTCAAGCGCATCTACGAGGGCCTCGGTGCCGCCTACACCCTCATTCCCGATCTCACAGAGGCGTCGACGTCGTATCAGCGGATGCTCGACTTCGGCCGGGAACGAGCCGAGCCGTCGGTTCAGATTGCCGCCCTCAACCGGCTCGGATTCACTGCGGCAGCGCTCGGCGGCGACTACGACCGAGCCACCGAGCATCTCGAGGAGGCCAGGCGGCTCGCTCAGCAGTTCGGTGACGGGCCTGGCCTGGCCGATTACCACATCAACAGCTGTCTGATCGCCACCACCCGGGGAGACATGGAGAAGGCGGCCGCGCACGACGCCGAAACCGTTCGGCTCGGCTTCGAAGTCGGATCCGATGCCCTGAAGACCCACGGCCTGCTCCAGCGGGTGATGTCCCTCGTGCACGCCACCCAGTACGACGAGGCGCAGCGTGCGCTCGACAAGGCGCGGGAGACGATCGCCGGGACCACGAACCCCAACCTGTCGACGATGCTGTCGGCCTCCGAGTACTTCTTCCTGATGCGAGACGGCGATCTCGACCAGGCATGGGAGGTGTCGCGCCGAGCTGCCGACCAGGCTCGGGCGGTGGGATCCTCGACCGCCTCCAGCATCGCCCTCATGGCCGGCGCTGCTGCCGACCTGCGCGGCGACATCGAGAACGCCCTGTCCTATCTGGCCGAGGCGTTTCGCATCGGCCGTGACACCGGGCAGACGTTCAACTCGGCCTCGGCGGCGGCGTCGATGGCACGGATCTACGCCGAGCTCGGAATCGAGGACGACGAAACGGCCGAGCTTCGACAGGACGCCGCCACCTACATGGCGGGCCCTCTAGGAGAGATGCTCGCAACGACCGTGCTGCTCGAGCTCGCACGAATCGAACGCATCCGCGGCGACCTCCCCGC
>CBDTXZ010000137.1:0-7945 GCA_965364515.1 uncultured bacterium | reverse complement strand
CGAAGTCGTCTGATGTCCCCCACGCAGTGGGGAACACCGACCTCTCCCCAGCTAGCTGGGGGCAAGTCCTCAGCCTTGAGCCAGGTGCCGGGCCACCGCCACGCGGGCTTCCTTCTCGAGTCGAATGCCCAGATAGGCGTGTTGATGATCCATTCCGGCCCGCCGATTCCGGAGGTAGTCGACCAGGTAGATCCGCAGGAACCGCCAGGTCCCGAGCCGCTTCCACTGCCGGACGTGAACCAACTCGTGGAGGATCAACGGCCCGACGTCACCGGATGCGAGGTGCTCTCGATCGACGTAGATCGCCCACGGGAGCGTCATCGCGACAACCGGCCCGCGCCACAGCCGCGTCATCCAACCCGGCGCAGGCCGAATCGGCACCCCGTCGATGTCGTCGAGACCGGTCGCCTCGCAGGCCTCCTCGGGTGTCAGCCCACACGACTGCAGGACCGCCGAGGGTGGATACATCTCAGCCCACGACGAGATTGACCAGGTTGGGCTCGCGGACGATCACCTTCCTGATCTCACCGTCGGCCAGATAGCCCTGGATCTTCTCCAGACCCTTGGCCACCTCCTCGGCGTCCTGAGCCGAGATGTCGGCAGCGACGTCCACGCGGTCACGGACCTTTCCGTTCACCTGCACGACCATCGTGACCGTGTCGTCCTTGGCCGCTTCGGGATCGACCACTGGCCACGCCTGCACGTGCACAGACTCGGCATGACCCCGCCTGCGCCACAGCTCCTCGGTGATGTGCGGAGCGGCGGGAGCGAGCAGCAACAGCAACGTCTCGATGCCCTCTTTCCAGACGGTCTCGCTGACTTTCCCGGCACGCCTCGCATCACCCAGCTCGTTGCGCAGCGTCATGAGCGACGCGATCGCCGTGTTCCACTTGAACTCCTCGAGATCGTCGCCGACCTTCTGGATCGTCTGGTGCACGTGACGTCGCAGAACGACGTCGGCAGCGGGATCGATGCTGCTGGGCTCGTACTCGGCCGTCCCAAGCTTCCACACGTCTTCGATGAAACGGCGCGAGCCGACGATGCCTCGGCTGTCCCACGGACCGCCCTTCTGCCACTCGAAGGCGAACATGAGATGTGTGCGCACCGTGTCGGCACCGTGCTCGGCAACCAGGTCGTCGGGGTTGACGACGTTGCCCCGGGACTTCGACATCCGCTGGACATCCAGGTGGTGCTTCAACTGGTTGACGTCGTTGGAGCCGGGGATGCCGGGGATCTCCACCGAGGTGCCCTCCGGGACCTCGACGGTCACGACTCCATCCGGGGTTGCCACTCCGAGGATGTTCTCGGTCCGCCGCATCAGCTGACCAGCGACGATTCCGCCGGAGGGCTCTTCGGCGGTGACCTCCACACGGGAAGCGATGACGCGGTTCCCGTCACGGGTTCCCTCGATGACGACGTTGTCGCCCCGCCGCTCCTCGCCCAGGATCTGTCCCTGGTTCCGGAGCATCATGAACGGCTCGTCGAACGCCCGGCCGACCGGCCTTCCGTACTCGGCCATGATCCTCTCGGTCTCTGCGAACACGCCCATGTCCCGCATCGCCTTGACGAAGAACCGGGCGTACAACAGATGCATCACGGCATGTTCGGCGCCGCCGGTGTAGGTGTCGACCGGAAGCCAGTAGGCCGCCTCCTCTGGATCGAACGGCGCCGAGTCGAGGTGGGGCGACAGGTAACGCAACCAGTACCACGACGAGCACATGAACGTGTCCATCGTGTCCGTCTCGCGTCGTGCGGGATTGCCATCGGAGTCGGTGACGGCGAGGAAGTAGGGGTCATCGGCGAGGGGGCTGCGACCGTCGAACTCGACCTCCCTCGGGAGCTCTACAGGCAGATCGCCGTCCGGGACCGCCTCGATCCTGCCGTCGGAGCGGTGGATCATCGGGATCGGCGACCCCCAATATCGCTGACGCGAGATCAACCAGTCACGCAGGCGGTAGTTGATCGACTCGGTGCCGGCGCCGATCTCCTCGAGATGGTCGATTGCGGCGGCGACGGACGGGTTCGCCCGACCTTTGGCGTCGGTGGTCTCGACTCCGGTGATCGGTCCGGAATCGACCATGATCCCGGGGGCGACGAAGGCGCCGTCCATCTCGTCTGCGACCAGCCGATCTCCGCCTTCGGGCTGGATGACCGGAACGATGTCCAACTCGTAGCGACGGGCGAATGCGAAGTCCCGCTCGTCGTGCGCCGGAACCGCCATGATCGCGCCCGTTCCGTACGACGACAGCACGTAGTCGGCGATCCAGACGGGGATCTGTTCTCCGTTCACCGGATTGGTTGCGTACCCGCCGGTGAAGACGCCGGTCTTCTCCTTGTCGTCCTCGAGGCGCTCCAGCTCCGTCTTCGCGGCGGCCTGGGTCCGATAGGCCTCGACCGTCTCGCGCCGATCATCCGAGGTCAGCGCATCGACGAGCCCGTGTTCGGGAGCAAGCACCATGAATGTCGCACCCCACAACGTGTCGGGGCGGGTGGTGAACACCCGGATCGGCGTGCCGGCCTCGGTGGCGAACTCGACCTCTGCGCCTTCGGAGCGACCGATCCAGTTGGTCTGCATCGACCGGATCGCCTCGGGCCAGTCGATCCCGTCGAATTCGAGCAGCTCGTCGGCGTAGTCGGTGATCTTGAAGAACCACTGCTCCATGGTCTTCTGGATGACAGGCTGACCGGTCCGTTCGTCCTTTCCGTCGATCACCTGCTCGTTGGCCAGCACCGTCTGCAAGGTCGGCGACCAGTTGACGACGGCCTCACCGCGATAGGCGATCCCGTGCTCGAACATCTGCGAGAAGAACCACTCGGTCCACTTGTAGTACTCGGGCTCGCACGAAATCGCTTCGCGATCCCAGTCGAACATGGCTCCCATCGAACGGAGCTGGCCGCGCATTCGCTCGATGTTGTCGAAGGTCCATGTGGCGGGATGGACGCCCCGCTGGACGGCGGCGTTCTCAGCGGGAAGACCGAACGCGTCGAACCCCATCGGGAAGAGGACGTTGAATCCCTTCATCCGCATGTACCGGGCTCGGGCGTCCGAAGGTGTCATCGCATACCAGTGACCCATGTGCAGATCGCCAGAGGGATACGGGAGCATGGTGAGGGCGTAGTGCTTCGGCTTGTCCCAGTCGACTTCCGCGCGGTACAGGCCTTCCGCCTCCCACTGCTCTTGCCAGCGTCGTTCGATTTCTTGGTGGTCGTATGCCATGTGGCGGATCAGGGTACTCACGCTCCTTCCACCACCCGACCGAATAGGTTGTGGGCGGTGGAGATCTCGAACCCCGACAAGGTCCTGTTCCCGTCGGCAGGGCTCACCAAGGCCGATCTGGTCGGCCACTACGAGAAGGTCGGGGAGCTGATGCTTCCGTTCGTCGCCGACTCGCCGCTCACCCTGGAGCGGTATCCGAACGGTATCGACAAGAAGGGGTTCCGCCAGAAGAACGCCTCCGATCACTTCCCCGATCACATCGCCAGGATCGAGATCCCGAAACGAGACGACGGTGTCACCCTCTACCCCGCGGTGGACTCCGTCGAAGGCCTCACCTATCTGGCGAACCAGGGCACCATCACCTTCCATCCCTGGACGTCCCGCCTCCCGGAGCTCTCGCAACCCGACTTCCTCGTGCTCGACCTCGACCCGACCGAGGGAGACGTCGACGGGGTTCGCAGGGTGGCCGGATCGACTCGGGCGGTCCTCGAGCACTTCGGTCTCGATTCGATGCTCGTCGCCAGCGGCTCGAAGGGATTCCACATCTGGGTGCCGATCGAGCCACTCCACGGCTTCGACATCGTCGGGCCGGTCGCGAGGTCGCTCGCCGGCCTCGTCGTGGATCGTGACGAGCTCGCAACGACCGAGTTCCTCAAGGAGGATCGGGCCGGCCGCGTCTTCGTCGACTGGTTGCGGAATGCCTGGGGCTCATCGATCGCGTCGCCGTGGTCCGTCCGTGCGAGAGAGGGCGCTCCGGTGGTGACGCCCATCCCGTGGGACCAGCTGGACCGGACCGTGCCCGATCAATGGTCGATACGCGACGTAGACCAGGCGCATGGGGTCGAACTGCCACCGAGCCAGCAACTCGACCACGGTCGAATCACGGACGCTGCGCTCGAAGTCGGCGTCGATCTCGAGACGCGGTTCGATCGGTTCGGAAGGAAGCGCCAGGGCAACCGCTGACGGTGGATGACGTCACAGGCAACGAGCCGTCGCAGACCTGCAGCCACTGAGCGGCGGTGCGCGGGGAACGGCGTGATAACGTCGGCCGCCGGCAGAGGTGGGAAGAGGTTCGTGCTCGAGATTCGCATCCTTGGCCCGCTCGAGGTGACCGACGGCGACGCAGCTGTGTCGGTGCGGGGCAGACGGCGGGTGGCGCTGCTCGCCGGGCTGGTGACAAGTCCCGACATGGTGGCATCGCGCGATCGACTGGTAGAGGCCGTATGGGCCAACACGCCGCCGAAGGATCCTGTGCACGCGTTGCACTCGCTGGTGTCCCAGGTGCGACAGGCGCTCGGGAACGCGCCGGTCATCGAGTCGTCCGGTGATGCCTATGTGCTGCGACGCGACGTGGTGGAGGTGGACGTGGTCCGGTTCCGGCGACTGGTCGCAGACGGGAGACGGGCGGCCGACGCGGGTGATCCGTCACGGTCCTCACAAGTGTTGACCGAAGCGTTGGCGCTGTGGCGGGGCCGAGTGTTGGACGGGGTCGATGTCCCTCCGGTGCTGCTCCCCGAGGTCGGCGAATTGGAGGAGTTGCGCCGTGCAGCGATCGAGGACCGCTTGCAGGCGGAACTCGATCTGGGCCATCACGACCGGGTGATCGGCGAGCTTCGAGCCCTGACGCAGGCCGATCCGCTGCGCGAGCGGGTGTGGGGCATGTTGATGGTGGCGCTGTACCGGTCCGGTCGCCAGTCCGAGGCGCTGCGCGCCTACCAGGACGCCCGGGAACATCTGGGCGAGGTGGTTGGGATCGAGCCGGGGCCCGAGCTGCGCGATCTGGAGGAGAAGATCCTCCTGCAGGACACCTCGATCGCGTCGGCGCCGCTGCCTGCGACCCGGAGGCACAACCTTCCCGAGTTCTGGACGGCGTTCATCGGACGTATCGACGAGTTGAAGGCGATCACCGAACTGTTCGGTAGATCACGGCTGGTGACGCTGGTGGGTCCCGGTGGCGTCGGCAAGACGCGAATGGCGGTCGAAGCGGCACGCCGGCTGATCGCCGACGGTGGTGAAGCCCGGTTCGTCGATCTCACCCAGATCGAGCGAGCAGACGACGTGGTGCCGGCTGTCGGGATGGCGCTGGGGTTGTTGGAGTCGAACCACGACGCGGTGCCACAGACCGGTCTCGACATCGAGGCCCTGGTCGCGTCATACGCGGCGTCCCGGGAACCGCTGATCGTGCTGGACAACTGCGAGCAGGTGATCGACGAGGCGGCTCGGATCGCCGACCTGCTCCTGAGCGCGGGTCCGGGTGTGCGGGTGCTGGTGACGAGCCGAGAGGGGCTGCGGGTGGCGGCCGAGCAGGTGTGGGAGGCGCCGGCGTTGACCCTCCCCGGCGCCAACGGCGCCGACGGGGACACGGACCTGGTCGCCTCGGACGCAGTACGACTGTTCGCTGATCGGGCGTCGGCGGTGTCGGCGACGTTCGAGCTGACGGCCGACAACATCGGCCAGGTCGCATCGGTGTGTCACCGGCTCGAGGGGATGGCGCTGGCGATCGAGTTGGCTGCGGCGCAGGTGCGGGTGTTCGGGCTTCCCGAGATCCTGGAGCGGTTGGACCGGCAGCTGGGGTTACTGGCGGGCGGGCCGCGCAGTGCAGACGCGCGACACCAGTCGCTGCGCGCGGCGATCGAGTGGAGCTACCGCTTGCTCACCGACGAGGAGCAGCACATGCTGATCGGCTTGGCGGTCTTCGCCGGCACCTTCGATGTGGCGGCCGTCGAGCGGCTGTTCACCGGAGAACATGTTGACGAGATCTTCGGCGAGCTGGTGCGCAAGTCGCTGGTCGTATCACAGGCCGGCCCGGGCGGGAGCCGTCGCTACCGGTTGCTCGAGAGCGTCCGCGAGTTCGCTGCGGCCGAACTCGCAGCCACCGGCGACACTCACCGGCTCTCGGCCCGCCACGCCGAATTGATCCTCGATCGGGCGGAGGCTGCGTGGGAGCAGTTCGAGACCAAGCACCGCCGCCTCGTCGCCGAGCGACTGATGCTCGACCTCGCCAACCTGCGCGCCGCGCTCGCCTGGTTCCGGGAGCACGACTCCGATCGGTTGCTGCAACTGTGCGGGGCACTGGGTTGGTTCTGGGAGTTCCACTATCTCGACGCCGACGCCGAGCAGTGGACCGAATACGCCTTGGCGGCCACGATCGACGAGGACTCCCCGCGACGTGCCCGAGCACTCGAGGCGGCCGCTGCCGGGCTCCGGGCCGCTGGCGTCGCCCGGCGCGATCATGCGATCAAGCGCGGCTGGGAGGCGGTGGCGATGTATCGCCGGCTCGGCGACGAACACGGCGAGGCCCGTACCGGGCTCTGGCTGGGCCGGCTCGACCTGCTCTTCGAGGAACTCGCCGACCGAGGGCTTTCCGCAGAGCGGATCTGCGAGTTGTATCGAGCGAGCGGCTCGAAGTGGGGGTACGCATCGGCGGTCTTCAGACATGCCGGTTACCTGATCTGGGTCGACCGCAGCCGCTCCTTTGCGCTCGCCGGCGAGGCCGCCGACATCTTCCTCGGGCTCGACGACGAGGTGTCGTGGGCGCAGGTCGTCGTGTGGCGCAACCTCATGGCACTGATGACGGATGCCGAAGTCGCCTTCGACGACGATGTCACTCGCGCACTCGACACGCTCGACAAGCTGGAGGACGACCGCTCGACCCGTCCGGACCTGCTACGCGCCGCGCTGGCGCGTGAGCGCTTCGACTGGGAGGCCGCCGAACGTCACGCCCGGCGTGCGCTCGAGCTGGCACGGGACACACCGGACACGGACATGGGCATGACGGCGGGCTATCTGGCCTGGATCAAGCTCGACTCCGGCGATCTGGCAGGTGCCGTGGAGTATTTCCGGCTCGCAGCCGATGGCTACCGGCCTCACGGGAACTTCCACGGTCAGCTCCATGTCGTCGAAGCGCTGATGACCGTCGCAGCAGCCCTGGGCATGTACCAGCTCGGCGCCCGTCTTCACGGTGCCGCCCGCGCCTTTCGGCGATCCCTGGTCGAGGGCGCATTCCGCGAGACCGGCTACGACATGCACGAGTGGGATGCACGCCGGTACGAGCCCTCCCTCGATCGCATCCGCACGAACCTGACCGCCGACGAGATCGAAGCCGCCGTCGCCGAAGGCTGCGAGTGGAGCCTCGACCACGCGGTGGACGTCGCAACAAAGACCATGGCTGGGGCTCGAGCCGGCCGCTGAGTCGGTTCGCCAGGTTCTCACCGTCCCCCTCCCTGGAGAGGCACGGACCGCGTTCCCGCGTTTGCGAGCGACATGCGAGCGGTGTGCGAGGGGTGATCTGGAGAGTGGCACCTGTCAGCCGGAGCCAACGGGGAACCGGCGGGAGGAAAGGAACACCGACATGACCGTTCACTATGAGCTCCGGAACACGAATCTCACCGGCACCGCCGGCGATACCTCGACCGACACGCGTCGGCGGAGGGTCCGCCTGTCGACCGCGGTAGGGATCGTCATGACGTGCGCCGTCGTCGCCGGCGCCTGGATCGTGACGCAAGGCGACTCCCAGATGGTGTCGTCCGCTCCGACGGGACCGGCCGAGGTCGTCGATGCCGGCCAGGTGTCATCGGCCGTGCCGGCAATCGAGTCGGCCGCCCCACAGGGCTACTGGAACGCCTATCTGAACGAATGGGTCGAGCTCGCTGCACCAACAATCGAATCGGCCGCCCCACAGGGCTACTGGAACGCCTACCTGAACGAATGGGTCGAACTGGCTGCACC
>CBDTXZ010000136.1:0-8039 GCA_965364515.1 uncultured bacterium | reverse complement strand
TTGTTGTGGGCGTCGATCTGCGCACGGATGGCCTCGCCGGCGGATGCGCCGCCGATCAGACCAGCGAAGTCGTAGATCCGGAGCGTTCCGTCCGCCCCTGCTGTCACGAACGAGTCGCCATCAGGTGTCAACAAGCCCATCCATTCGAAGGCGTCCTCCGACCCGAAAGCTGCAATTCGTTGGTAGTCGGATGTGTTCCACAGAGTGAAGTAGGGCATGTCATTCGAGGAGATGATGACGTAGCGATCGTCTGCCGGGAAGAACGCGTAGCTCACGTCGATGCCGGCATCGAGCTGTGCGATTGATTCGCCGGTTCGGGTGTCCACGACCTGGGTGTCGTCGCCAGCGCTGATCACGGCAATGGAGCCGTCATCCGAGATGCCCCGGACGGAGAAGCCTGCAGGCGCTTCATAGATGTTTCTTCCGTCTCTGATCGACCATAGAAGCGACTCGCCTGCAGCGCCGATATATGCAAGGTGGTCACCCGGAGAGGAGATGACCGGGAAACCCCACGTAGCGTCACCGACCGCCGGCGTGGTGCCCGGGAACCAGTATTCGAGCGCCCCGCTGCTGGACACGGCCGCCACGTCTTCCCTGCCTCTGATGAGTGCCGACCCGTCGTTCGCTACCTCGATGTATGTCAGCGGATTCTCGAGCGGAATCGGGCTGGATCTCGGACCTGTCTCGAACACGACCGTCTCCCCTCCCGTCTCCCCTCCCGGCAGCGAAGCCGACACGACCAGGCTGGTGTTCGGGATCGGAACGTACGACCACGTGCCACCTCGGTGCCCCGGAAGGGAGGACTCGACCTCACCGGTCGCAGCATCGAGAATCACGGGGAGGCCCTCACCGCCGACCATGACTCGATCCTCCGACAGCCATACGGGCCTGAACACCCGTCCGAGGTCACCGGACGCCCACAATGGGTGCCCATTCGTCTCGAACGCCGCGATGGCGGCTTGGCTCGCAACGATGATCGTGTCCCCCGTCGGCGACGGCTCGGCGAAGAGTGGCTCGGGTACCTGGCCTTCGACCTCGAAGTCCGTGGTGACGGTACCGCTGTCCAGGTCGTGGATCTGGAAGCGGATGCCGGTGTCGGTCTCGGCGAGGATCGCAATCGATTCATCCTCGAGGAATCGATGCTCAGAGCCTGAGCGGATGGGCACCCGGAAAATCACGTGGCCGGTGCGACGTTCCGTCACAGCTAACTCTGCATCGGCCGATTCGGCGATGAGTCTGCCGTCGGGGCTCGCATCGAACCATCCAGCCAACAAGCCTCGATATGCCTCTGAAGTCAATCGCTCGAGGAACTGACGCTGAGTCACCGACCAGGCCCACACCTCTTGTGCGCCGTCGTCGCTGACCGTGCCCATGAACACTTCGTCGGCGACAGCCCGTGGATAGACGTAGATGATCGATCTGCCGGCGGGTGGCTCGATCTCGGCCAGGAGTTCGAACGTGTGCGGATCCCAGATGCGGGCAACACCGCCCGCCTCCTCCGCAGTGATGACCATCGTCCCGTCGGCGGTCACGGTGACTGCGGAGCCATGGGGAATCCGCCCGACCAAAGGGTTGGCTGAAATTGCGGCTCGGAGCAGATCTGTGACCCGCGCCGGGATCGACCCAAACCTGTCGAACCGACTCGACGCCTCGAGACCCAACAGAATCGCCAACTCTGGGTCTTCGTCGAGTTGAATCTCTGCTTCGGCGATGAGCTCCCGGGCTGATGCGAGGTTTGCCTGGACCCATGCCAGTCCGGCCATCACCGCCGAGACGACCGCTGCTGCGGCGAGCGCCGCAACGACTCTTCGCCGGCGACTCGCCCGACGCTTCCGCTCGAGGTCACGCCGATCGATCCCTCGTTGATGGAACGCCCGCTCCGTCTCCGAGAGCCACGGTTCGGCCCTGGGGAACCACTCCTCGAATTGTGCGAGCCGACCACCGGTAGGCAGGTGATCATCGGACTCACCTGCGGCTCGCCATTCGTCCAGCGCCGCAGCGAAGCGGCGGTGGATGATGAGGTCGCTTCGCTGTTCATCCACCCAGTCCCGGAACCGATCCCATTCCCGCAACAGTGCCTCGTGGGCCACTTCCACCGTGGGTCCACGTGTCACCGGGTCACGGTCGAAGGTGAGCAGCCGGGCGGCGCCGAAAGCCGAGAGGACCCGATCCACCGCCGCAGTCTCCGACGCCAGCGTCTCGAGTTCGCTGCTGCGCACCCGGCGCCGGACGTCGTCGTTGTCTTCGGACACCGAGACCAGTCGGAGCAGGACGCGTTGAGCGACCATCTGATCAGATCCACTCAGCCGCTCGAATACGTCGTCCGCTCGTGCGGAAAGCGCTCCGGTCACTCCACCGATTCCGGAGTAGTTCTCGTGGGTGAGCCAGCCGGGGATTGAGACGTCCGCCAACGCTTGGAGGGTGAACTGCATGAGCGGTAGTCCGCCGGGTTCGGAGCGCACGTCTTCGACGATTCGCTCTGCCAGGCCACCCTCGAGCTCGAGACCGGCCAACTGCGCAGGTCCCGTGATCGCCTCGAGCAGTTGGTCGGGTGCCGGCGTCGCCACGGTCAGATTCGTTCGGGCGATCACCGGCCCCAGCCGGTCGTCGAGGAGCGGCTGGTCGAAGAAGTCCGCCCGGATCGTGATCACGATCCTGAGGCGACTGTGTGGGTCTTCGATCGCTTCGATGAGAGATGCGACGAACTGATCACGGATCTCGTCGCTCGTCAGCAGTGTGTAGAGCTCTTCGAACTGGTCGATGACCAGGAGGAGATCACCATCGAGGTCCCGCATGATCCGTCTGCTCAGTCGAAGCAGGCCATGGTCATCGGAGGTGAGCATCTCGAGCATCTCACCCAGGTTCTCGGTCGCTACCGAACCGAGCGCGGTGAGCAACTCGTCGAAGGGGTGGGCGCCAGGGAGCATCACGACTGGGAGCCAACGGTCGGACCCCTCGAACACGCCGGCCCGCAACGCAGGCACCAGCCCAGCGCGGACCAGCGACGACTTTCCCGAGCCGGACGGCCCGACGACCGTGACCAGCCGGTGGGCACCAACTAGGTCGACGAGCGCACCGGTGTGCTCGTCACGCCCGAAGAAGTCCTCTGCGTCCCCTTCGTCGAACGCAGCCAACCCCTTGTAGGGGTTGCGGCTCGGCGCGGACTGTGCTGTGCGCTCTGCGCCGTCGACTGGGAACTCGGCGACGAAGTCGTCCACCGTGGAGAACCGCTCGTCGAGATCGACAGCGGTGGCGATGGCCAATATGTCGCCGCCCGGGATGTGTGAGAAATCGACGCGGTCGACGGTCTGTCCGGTGATCAGGTACGTGGCGATCGCCCCGAGCCCGTAAATGTCGGTCCGCTGGTCGATCGGCACGCCGTTCGAACGCTCCGGAGCGCGGAATGCCGTGTAGGGGTCTGCGATGTGATCGTCGAGGGCCTGCGTCCCGATCCGGAAACCGCTCAGATAGGCGTTGCCGTCGGTGTCGTACAGGATCGATCCGGGGTCGAGATCACGGTGCAGCACACCGTGACGATGCGCGTACGAGAGCGCGCTACCGACCTGATCGACCACCTTCGCCACCGTCGCCATCGGAAGCCGCGTCTCGGGAGCAGGTCGGTTCCCGGGGAGGAGCGGCATCACGAAATACGCGCCACCATTGTCACGCCAGAAGTCAAAAAGCGCGACGACGTGCGGATGGGCGAGCTTCGCGACTAGTCGGGCGTCACGTTCGAACGTGCGGATGAACGATGGATGGTTCGAGACAGTCTCGGGCAGGACCTTGACAGCGACCTCCCGCCCGATCGATGGCTGATACGCCCGATACACGACACCAAATCGTCCTGCACCGATTCGCTCTCGCAGCTCGTAGCCCCGAATCGTGTCGCCAAACGCTCGACCCTCGGCGTCGTCACGTCGACCGTCGACGCTCAGTGCAGGGAACTCGGACGGCAGGTCGTCGGCAACGAGCTGGAACACGCGCTGGGGGGTGCCGATTCCCTTGAGGCGGAATTCGCCGAGGTTGCGGGTCTGGAGTCCGGCGAGACCGGCGAGCCGCTCGTGCGCCACCGAAGACAGCACGATCTGGCCACCGTGAGCCGCCGCCTGGAGTCGCGAACCTCGGTTCATCGGCGTGCCGAAGTAGTCGGCGTTCCTCACCTCCACCTCTCCGGCGTCGACCGCCATCCGCACCTTCAGTGGGCCGAGGATGCCCCAGTCGAGCGCAGTGAGTTCCAATTGGGCGACGGTCCCGGCATGGCGCTCCACACAGTCGGTGATCACCGCATCGTGACGTGCGAGCGAGACGCGCATCCATTCGGGCTGGGACTCCCACAGCGGTGTGGACTCCTCGATGTCGGTGAACAGGAACGCCAGATCCTCGGTGCGTGCCTCTCGTAGCGTGTCGAGCGCCGGATCGTGTATGAGGATCTGATCTTCGAGCTGTAGAAGTGCCGGGGTCGGGTCGACGCCGAGAGTCTCGGCGAGATGCGCACGGAGCCTGCCGGCGACGCGCAATGCTTCGGCCTGGCGACCATCTCGATAGAGCGCCAGCATCAACTTGGCGTGCAGACCTTCATTGAGCGGGTGATCTGCGGTGAGAGCTTCGAGTTCACCGATCACGGTCCGATGCCTGCCGAGTTCGATGTCGGTGTCGATCCGCAGCTCAACAGCCCTCAGACGGGCGTCGTCCAGCCGTCGGATCTCCGACTGCAGCCCATGGACGTCATCGAGATCTGCGTAGGCACGACCACGCCACAGTGCCAGCGCTTGGCGGGCGAGATGCGACGCAGTGGCAGGGTTGACCGACCGTTGACGTTCGGCATCGTCGACCATCCGCTCGAACACGACGGAGTCGATCGCATCGGGCGGAAGGTTGAGCCGGTACCCGTCGCCGATCCGCTCGATCTCATAACCGACGATCACCCGCAGATTCGAGATGTAGGTGTGGACCGAGCTTCGCAGCGAACGGGCACCGTCGGGCCCCCACACCCCGACGATCAGCCGCTCGAGGGATATGACCTCGCCACGGTGTGCGAGCAGATGTGCAAGGACGGCACGTTGCTTCGGGCCGCCGAGAACGGCGGGGGCGTCATCGACCCGATACTCCAACGGGCCAAGCACGAAGAACTCCACCCTCGAAACATACGTGTCCGCCATCGACTGTTCGGCCCGAGATGCGGGCGTGAGAAGAACGCTGTCATCGATCATGAGGCCTCACTCTCGCCCAGCTGGCTCAAAGACGGCTAAAGGGCATCGGGTCAACAGGGCTGTTGGGCCAGTGGTCGCTGCGTCTGGTCAACCGTCGAAGGTGCCGATCCACAGCGTGCGCGATCCGCTGTCGTCCGACACGAGCAGCCAAACGATGTCGCCTGCGGCTCCTGCGGCTGTCATTCCTGCGCCGTCGGGCTCGTGCGGACCTGGTGGTCCGTCGACCTCTTCCCAGCTCGCGCTGTCAGCGGACAGCCAGAAGCGAAATCGAGCGGACCGATAGGCCGTGGCCACTTGACCGAAGCTCGTGTCGTGGAACTCTGTGAAGAGCGGGAACGGAGAAGGCTCGGAGGCCATCCAGTCGAATCCATCGATCGTCTCGAACGTCTCGAACGTCTCTTCGCCGCTCGCCGGATCGAAGCCGAGGATCACGGTGGCGAAGACCGTGTCATCTCGTTGCTCGATGTGGATCCACTCTGCGGTTTCGTCGAGGAGCGACGGAGTGCCACGGTTGGTCCAGGTGATCGCATCGTCGCTCGTCCAGATCGTTGCCTGGATCGAGCCGGAGCCTTGCCCGTGCAGCTCGAGAGCGGCGAACCCGCCGTCTGACACTGCGAACACGTGACCGAATTCGGCTTGGAACGGGGTCTCGTGGAACTCGAACGAACCGTCCTCTCCCGTGACGAACACGCCGGTCACGCTCATGGTGTGGTCGGTGAGCTTGTCCGCTATGTCCTGTGCAGCCATCGATTCGTTCGCCTCGATCACGTGCACGAGTTCTTCGGTCTCGGTGTCGACGAATTCGATGCCGTCGGAGGTCACGGTCATGGCGACGGTGGCGATCGGGAAGCCTCCCAGGGGAGGCACGATCGTCCACAGATCGCCTTGCTCGATCCACCCGTGCGGTCCCGACTCGCACGTGTTCGCCCCGCACGGGAACGATGTGACGCCGTAGTGGTCGCCCCAGGGGATCTCACCGAATGCCCGAGCGTGAACGATCGTCGTGCGGAGATGGTCCACCGGCGTGAACAACGCGACCGACCACGTGATCCCGTCGATCTCCGGCAGGGGCGGTGTCGGGAGCTCGACCTCCGTCCACCCGGTGTCGTCTCGTTGGAAGAGACGGACCATCCTCGGCGGACTCGTCGTACCTCTCGGTTCGGTCCAGCCGGCCATGGCCCACTCGTCGTGTATCGAGATGTCTGGAATGTCTCCGAAGCCCTCGATCGGCATTGACGACCAGGTGAGACCGTTGTTCGACACCCATCTCCGCGTGCCCTCCGTTGCGACGTAGAACCCGTCCGGATCCTGGCGAATCGACGCTCCCGGAACCGAATCGGTGTCGCCGGAGATCCGAGTCCAACGCAGCGTCCCGAAGCTCGTCTCGCTCGCGTCGAGATCCGTCTGCTCCACTACCGGCCCCTGCGGGTCGACCGAAGGCGCGACGGTCGTCGTGCTGTGCGCTTCCGTCGTCTCGGTCGAAGCCGCCTGCTGGAGGTCGGTGGACGCTGTCACCGTTGTCGGCGTGGGATCGGTGCCGCCCAACAGCAGTACGGGAATCGCGACGCCCACGCCGGCCAGGAAACCGAGTGTCGCTGCGTGCCACGTACGGATGCGTCCCGGTGAACGGGCTTCGTGTTCGGATTCGTGCGTTCGTCTCATCTCACTCCTCTCGTGGGCACCACTCTTTGTTGTCGTCCTCAAGAGCGACTCAAAGCCGACAAGACCTGCGATGCCAAGGCACCGGTGCGGCGTCCCACTCGGAGCCGGTCCTAATCGCCAGAGAGCAGCGCACGACCGGGAATGCGGGCTCCGGGCACGCCCACCCCGCACGCCCGGAGCACATCGGTCACGGGCACGTCACCTCGGGGTTCCAGTCCGAGAAGATGCCCGACGGGTTGCGCTTCCACACCCAGGCATGGTGGATGTACGGGCCGAGCACCGGGTTGAGGACGTGCATCTCCTGCCTCAGGACGGTTGGCGGGTGAGGGTCGGATCCGGTGGTACTGGTCCGGGGACGATCCACTCGACCCCAAGGGGTTTGAACTTGCCGTTAACAGATCGTGTTCGGCTCCTCAGCCGCTGCCGGGTCGGTCTGAGCGACCATCGACGCAGCAATGGTGACGAGCAGAACCAACGCCTGCAGCCGGCCCGTTCGATTGATGTTTGCCTTCCGTGTCATTGCCCTCTTCCTTTCACTCGGGCCGCACGGATCGTCTCCTGATGTAGTCCGACCCGATAGAGGGCCAGCCGGACCGGGTCCGAACGGACCTGTCGCTCGCCGTGATGGCCGCCACTGGCGAGGTCTCAATCGACGTCCTTGCGACCACCCACGACGTCGAACCGCTGACGCTCCCCCGGCCCAAGCCTCTCACAAAGCACCGACTCCCAAGAAAGGCTTGAACCATGCTGCGTGAAGGCGGAACGAGTACCCTGTGAAGACGGGCGAATCGGCGGAATCCCCAGGCAGCTCAACGAATCTTGGCTCTTGTCGCTTTGCCTCCTCCAGGGTCATCTCGGTTGTCTGACGGACACGTTTGCGCATCTCGTCGCTGGTGCAAACTCGAGACAGCAGTCGCTGTCGACAGGTAGGTCGGGTCGGTTCGAATGCCTCCTGACCGGCATGAGGAAACGCCCTCCCCTGCTTCTTGTTCGACTTCGTAAGGCCCGTCGCCCGATCCCATCGAGCCGGTGCGCGGGGACGGCACACTGATTCGGGCCGCCGAGGACGGCCACGGTGTCATCGTCCGCGTACTCGACCGGGCCAAGTACGAAGAACTCCACCCTCGAAACATACGTGTCCACGGTCAGAGGTTCTCGGCTGGAAAC
>CBDTXZ010000135.1:0-8127 GCA_965364515.1 uncultured bacterium | reverse complement strand
CGCGCATACCGCACCGCGCATACCGCACCGCGCATACCGCACCGCGCATACCGCACCGCGCATACCGCAGCGGCTGGCGCACTCATTCGCCCCGGGTAACCTCGCGCCCCATGGCCATCTTTCCGCTTCGGACGTTCGGGGATCCGGTGCTACGCACCGTCACGACCCCGGTCTCGACGATCGACGCCAGTGTCGTCAAACTCGTCGATGACCTGACCGAAACGATGTACGACGCCCCAGGAGTGGGACTCGCAGCCAACCAGATCGGAGTGGCCCGAGCAGTCGCCGTGTTCGACGCCCAGGATGGCGAGGGCGCCCGTGTCCTCATCAACCCGGAGATCATCGAGACCGACGGGGAGTGGTCCTACGAGGAAGGCTGCCTGTCGGTGCCCGGTCACTTCTGGTCGATCACCCGGCCCGAATACGTGAAGGTCAGGTCGCTCGATCTCGACGGTGCCACGGTCGAGTACTCCGGGAACGGCTTGCTGGGTCGCGTGCTTCTCCACGAGATCGGCCATCTCAACGGTGAGCTGCTCATCGACCATCTCGAGAAGTCGGTGCAGAAGGCGGCCCTCCGAGATCTGCGCCTCGAGGCGCTCGGTCTCGTCGAGTTCGAGTGAGGGCCGTCTTCCTCGGGACCCCCGAAGCCGCGGTCCCGTCGCTCACCGCCCTCACCGAGGTCTCCGACGTCGTCGCCGTGGTCACCCGACCCGACCGTCCACGCGGGCGCTCGAAGCGACCTGTTCCCTCGCCGATCAAGGAACATGCCGAGCGACTCGGGTTGCCGGTTCACCAACCTGGATCCAGCGCGGAGATCGCCCCCATCCTCGCCGCGCTCGGGGACCTCGACGTCGCAGTGATCGTCGCCTACGGCATGCTCATCCGTCAAGATGCGCTGGCGATCCCGAAGAGGGGATTCGTCAACGTTCACTTCTCGATCCTGCCGAGATGGCGCGGCGCCGCACCCGTGCAGCGGGCGATCGAGGCGGCAGACGGGCGAACCGGAGTCACCCTGATGCGTCTCGACCCCGGGCTGGACACCGGACCGATCTACTCGATCCGTTCCACCGAGCTTCTCGTCCACGAGACCGCCGGGGACGTCCTGTCCCGATTGGCGACCACCGGTGCAGGCCTCGTCCAACATCTTCTCGGGGACATCGTGTCCGGGAGGATCATCGCTACCCCGCAGCCTCCCGACGGTGTCACCCACGCCGCCAAGATCTCCACCGAAGAACGCCGCTTCGATCCCGCAACACCCGCAGAGCAGCTCGTTTCCAAGATCCATGCGCTGAGCCCGTCGCCAGGTGCCACCGCGCGCCTGGACGGGCAGGGATTCAAGGTCCTCCGATCCCGGACGACGGTCGAGGCCTCCGAAGAACCAGGCGCACTCGATCTGGTCGACGGTCGGCTCCTGATGTCGACTGCGACGACCCGGATCGAGCTCGTCGAGGTCCAGCCTGCAGGCAAGCGGCCCATGTCCGGGCGCGATTGGGCGCTCGGGCGTCGTGGCACGCTTGGCGCACTGACGTGACCGCCGTCGACGCGAGGGCTGTCGCCGCACGAATCGTCGGTCGGGTCCAGCGCGATGGCGCATATTCGAACATCGTGTCCCGTACCGAAACCAAAGGCATGAACCCCTCCGATGCGGGCGTGGCCAGAGCGCTTGCGTACGACACGCTCAGGAACCTGGATCAGATCGACGCCGAGATCGACCGTGCTTCGAAGCGGCCGATCGGCGGGATAGACCCTCCGCTCCTGGACGTGCTCAGAGTCGGGTTCGCCGAGTTGGGTCGGAGTGATCGTCCCGACGCCCTCACCGTCGACGCCATCGTGAGGGCTGCCAAGCGAATTCGCCCGGCATATGGCGGATTCGCCAACGCCGTGCTCAGGAACGTCGCCCGGCGCGGGCTCACTCTCGAACCGACGATGCCCGAGTGGCTCGGAGAGGAGTTGCGCGCCGGTTTCGATGCCGACGAGGCGCGAGCGTTCTGGGAGGCGTCGATGGAGTCCCCGCGACTGGGCATCAGAGGCGAAGGGACTGCACCCGGCTTCGAACCCGTGCAAGGGATCGAGGGTGCCTGGCTCGGCAGCGGACCCATCCCGAAGGGGTTCGAGATACAGGATCCCGCATCCGTCGCCGTGGGGCTCGCAGTCGCTGCTCGGCCAGGCGAGCGCATCCTCGACATGTCCGCCGCTCCCGGCGGCAAGACCGCCCAACTGGTGGCCGCGGGAGCGCAGGTCGTCGCGTCCGACGTCCACGTCCGGCGCACTCGAAGCGCAGCGAGGCGAGTCCCCGGGGCGGCGTGGCTCGTCGCCGATGGTCGGAGACCGCCATTCGAGCCGGCAACGTTCGATGCCGTCCTGCTCGACGCCCCCTGTACCGGTCTCGGGACGCTTCGACGGAGACCCGAGATCATCCACCGAACCGGCCCCGACGACGTCACCGCGCTCGCAGAGCTCGCAGGCGACCTTCTCGAGTCGGCGCTGGAACTCACACGACCGGGCGGACGAGTGGTGTATTCGGTGTGCACCGTCACGCCGTCGGAGACGATCGGCGTGGTGGACGGCACCGGCGCACGACCGCCCGATCTCGATCTTCCCGGGCGCGCCTACGGATCCGGCTGGATGCTGGCGCCACATCTGGGCCCGACCGACGGCATGTTCATCGCTGTCGTCGACAGATGAACGGTCGATCCGGCCCCGCACCAATATCATTGCTACATGGAGATCAAGATCGCCCCGTCGCTGCTCGCAGCCGACTTCAGTGACCTGGCGGGCGAAATCGCCGCAATAGAGGCAGAAGCCGATCTCCTGCACCTCGACGTCATGGACGGGCACTTCGTGCCGAACATCTCCTTCGGCATGCCGGTGATCTCCTCGATCCGCCCGATCAGCGAACTCGAGTTCGACTGCCACATCATGACCACCAACCCCACCGTCTACCTCTCCGACCTCGCTGAGGTCGGAGCCGACATCGTCACGATTCACATCGAGGCCGTTCCGGACCCGACCGACGCCATCGGCGAGGCGGAGAAGCTGGGCATCGATCTCGGTGTCGTGATCTCCCCGCACACACCGTTCGCGGCGATCGAGCCATGGGTCGAGTCGTGCCGGATGGTCCTGATCATGTCGGTCCACCCCGGGTTCGGAGGACAGTCGTTCATCCCGGAGGTGCTGCACAAGGTCGAGCAGGCCAGAAAATGGGTTGATTTGCACGGCCTGACGACCGATGTTCAGATCGACGGCGGCATCACGACCGAGACTGCAGCGAGAGCCACAGCCGCCGGAGCGAATGTGTTGGTGGCAGGGTCGGCTGTGTTCCGCACGGCGGATCCGGCGGCCGCCATCAGATCGCTGCGGGTGGCTACAGGGGAACAGAGATGACAGAGCGAATCCTCGTCGTCGACGACGACGAAGACATCGTCCGGGTGGTCCGGATCAACCTCGAACTCGAGGGCTTCTCCGTCGAGACCGCCCACGATGGCCAGGAGGCGCTCGAGAAGGCCGTCGTCAACCCGCCGAACCTGGTGCTCCTCGACATCATGATGCCGCGAATGGACGGTCTCACGGCCCTCAGGAAGATGCGCAGTCACGGGACGCTGGCAGGCACGTCGATCGTGCTCCTGACCGCCCGCGGGCTCACCGAGGACCGCGTGAACGGACTCGAACTCGGCGCCGACGACTACATCACCAAACCCTTCGACGTCACCGAGATGGTCGCGAGAGTCAAGGCCGTGCTGCGCCGCACGCAGGCAGCGAGAGACACTTCGCCGCTGACGGGTCTGCCCGGCAACTTCCGCATCGGGACCGAGATCGAGTCGAGGGTCGCAACGGGCGAGACCTTTGCAGTCATCTACGGAGACCTCGACAACTTCAAGGCGTTCAACGATCACTACGGGTTCATGCGCGGAGACCAGGTGATCAAGTTCACCGGCGACGTGCTGCAGCGGGCGCTCGAGGAGGTGGCCGATGCCAACGGCTTCGTCGGACACATCGGCGGAGACGACTTCGTGTCGATCTGTAGGGCAGATGTCGCCGAGCAGTACTGCAAGGCCGCAATCGACATGTTCGATGACGGCATTCTCGATTACTACGACACGGCCGACGCGCTGCGCGGGTACATCGAGGTGATCGATCGTCGGGGCGAGCGTTTTGCTTTCCCGGTCGTCTCGATCTCGTTCGGTGTCGTGACGAATCGGACGCGGCCGATCACGTCGCAGTGGGAAGCATCCGCCGTCGCCGTGGAGATGAAGGAGTTCGCCAAGAAGCAGCACGGCTCCTCGTACGAGATCGATCGTCGTACCTCCTGAGATGATCGATCCGGCCGTTCGCGCCGCGATGGCCAAGGCGATCGCGCAGGCGACCGAGCAGCATCCGCATCCAAACCCGAGAGTCGGTGCAGTGATCCTCGCGCCAGACGGTTCGGAACTCGGTTCCGGTGCGCACGCCGGCCCCGGGACCCCGCACGCCGAGCGCCTGGCGATCGCCGACGCCGGAGACATCGGAGACCGTGCGACGCTCGTGGTGACCCTCGAACCCTGCAACCACACCGGTCGCACACCCCCGTGCACCGATGCCATCATCGAAGCCGGCATCGAACGTGTCGTGATCGGCGCCCTCGACCCAGACGTCAAGGTCGACGGCTCCGGGGCGCGTCGTCTTCGAGACCACGGCATCGAGGTGGAAGTCGTCCCTTCCGACAGCGAACTCGGGCGGGCTGCCCGCGAGATGGACCCCGGATACTTCCACCATCGTCGGTTCGGAACTCCGCTCGTGATCGTCAAACTCGCCGCGACACTCGACGGTCAGACCGCAGCTGCCGATGGCTCGTCGAGATGGATCACCGGACCCGAGATGCGCCTGCGTGTCCACGAATGGCGGGCGAGATCCGATGCCGTACTCGTCGGCGCCGGCACGCTCATCGCCGATGATCCATCACTCGACGTCCGCATCCCCGGCCACGCCGGCCATCAGCCGCGCCCCGTCGTCGTCGCCGGAACCCGACCACTCCCGGCCAACGCCCGGATCTGGCGGCGCAACCCGATCGTCGTGTCGGCGCATCCGGTCGAACTGCCTACAGGAGAGCTGATCGTCGTGCAGGGCTCCGATTCGGGTGTCGACCTCGTCGAAGCAATGGACCGCCTCGGCGATCTCGGCCTGCTCACGATCTTCGTCGAAGGCGGCGGTTCGATCGCATCGTCGCTGATGGCCCGGGATCGGGTAGACGTCGGCCTGCTCCACTTCGGGGCGAAGTTCGGACTCGGTGTCGGCACGCCACTGTTCACCGGCTCATTCGCCACGATCGATGACGCGCGCCCGGTCGACGTGGTGTCCGCACAGATCTTCGGCGGAGATGTCGAGATTCGCTGGGATCGCCACCGGGAGTGAACCACCTGTGCCGGGTTAGAGTTTCGGCATGTTCACCGGGATCATCGAGACCATCGGGAGAGTCACATCCGTCGAAGGCGGGACCGATGGCCGGCGGCTCACGTTCGAGTCCGCTCTCGTCACCGACGACCTCGAAATCGGCGATTCGATCGCCGTCAACGGCGTCTGCCTGACCGCCACGGTCGTCGATGGCAGCCGATTCGGTGTCGATGCCGTGATCGAGACCTTGGACCGGACGAACCTCGGCTCGGTGTCGGCGGGTGACCGAGTCAACCTCGAGCGGGCGATGCCGGCCTCGGGGCGTTTCGATGGTCACATCGTGCAGGGCCATGTCGACGGCACCGGTGTCGTCTCAGCCATCGAGGCCGAGGGTGACGGTGCGCGATGGATCATCGCCACGCCACCTCATCTGCTCAGGTACGTCGTCGAGAAAGGCTCTGTGACGGTGAATGGCGTGAGTCTGACCGTTGCGGCGGTCTCCGACGATGCGTTCCAGATCGCGTTGATCCCGCACACACTCGACGTCACCACGCTGGGAGCCGGCTCGGTGGGAGATGCGGTGAATCTCGAGGTCGATATCCTTGCCAAGTACGTCGAGCGCCTGCTGGAGGCCCGCACATGAACTTCGCCCGCCCCGACGAGCTGATCGCTGCCATCGGTAGGGGCGAGATGGTCATCGTCACCGACGACGAAGATCGTGAGAACGAGGGCGATCTGATCGTCGCTGCGGAGAAGGTCACAAACGAGCAGATGGCCTTCATGATCCGCCACACCTCGGGCATCATCTGCGTTCCGATGACCGCCGAGCGTCTCGACGAGCTCGACCTGCCACAGATGGTGCGGCTCAACACCGAGTCACACCGGACCGCGTTCACATTGTCGGTCGACGCTCGGAGCGGTGTCACCACAGGGATCTCCTCGGCCGATCGGGTACGCACCGTCGAGACCTTGATCGACTCGAACACCCGACCTTCCGACATCGCCCGACCCGGGCACATGTACCCCCTCCGTGCGGCAGATGGCGGTGTCCTGCGCAGGGCCGGGCACACCGAGGCGGGGGTCGACCTCGTGAAACTCGCCGGCCTGTATCCGGCGGCGGTCCTCTCGGAGCTGATGAACGACGATGGAACGGTCGCCAAGCTCGACGACATCGAGCGGTTCGCCAAGGAGTACGACCTGCTGGTCGGGTCCATCGCCGACCTGATCGCGTACCGCCGAGCAACCGAAGAGAAGATCGTCCAGAAAGTCGTCGAATCGCGGATTCCGACCGATCACGGTGACTTCACGGCCATCGGATACCGGAGCTTCGACGGACGCGACCACATGGCGCTGGTGATGGGTGACGTGGGCGACGGCGAAGACATCCTGGTGCGGGCCCACTCGGAGTGCCTGACGGGAGATGTGCTGCACAGTCGGCGCTGTGACTGCGGCGATCAGCTCGATCTGGCGATGGCGAAGATCGCCGAGGAGGGTCGCGGTGTGATCGTCTACATCCGGGGCCACGAGGGAAGGGGCATCGGCTTGTTCGCCAAGCTCCAGGCGTACAACCTCCAGGACACCGGCAGAGACACCGTCGAGGCGAACATCGATCTCGGCCTCCCCGTCGACAACCGTGACTACGGCATCGGCTCTCAGATCCTCTACGACGTCGGCGTTCGCTCGATGCGTCTCCTCACGAACAACCCGACCAAACGAGCGGGGATCGAGGGATACGGCTTGACGATCGTGGACAGTGTCCCGCTCGTCACGAAGCGAAACCCGCACAACGAGAACTATCTGCAGACCAAGGTGGCCAAGCTCGGGCATCTGTTGCCGGGAGACGAGGCCGAGTGAATCGTCTCGACATCGAGCCCGGCACCGCCCCCGAACGCATCGGGATCGCAATCGCGACCTTCAATGGCTCGATCACCGAGCCCATGCTGGCCGCCGCCCTGGCCGTCGCCGACCGGGTCGGTGTCGCCGAGTCTCTCGTGCTCCGGGTGTCCGGTGCGCTCGAATTGCCGCTTGCCGTCCAGTCGCTCGCCGAAGAGGATTGCGAGGCGATCGTTGCGATCGGCGCCGTCATCAAGGGCGAGACAGACCACTACGAGTACGTCGCGGAGCACGCAACCCGTGGGATCAGCGATGTGGCCACCCGGACGGGTGTCCCCGTGGGCAATGCCCTGCTCACCGTGCGCGAGTACGACCACGCGGTGGAGCGCTCCCTCCCCGGTCCCGGCAACAAGGCCGCCGAAGCGGCGGAGGCCGCCATCGACCTCGCCCGCCGGTTGAATTCGCTGCGGAAGCTCTCGAACGGCTGAGACGAGATCTCGCCGGAGTTGCTGTCGGCTTTCAGCTCTCAGCCATCGGCAGTGGATAGCCGACAGCAGATGGCCGACAGCACTGCACGGAAGAGGGCCTTTGACCGCTCGGAATAGCGAACGATGCGCCTCTGTTGTAGTGTGCGGCCCACAACTGAGACGAAGTGGAGCGCTGACTCCCACCCGGCCACCGCATCAGGTGAGTCGAGGTCCACCACCGGGCAGAGCCCGGTCGATGTTTTCGAGGCAGCACTTCGCGTGCTGCCTCTGTTGTAGGAAGAGAAGTCCGACGAGACGAGAAGACCAACAGGAGGATGCGAGATCGCTGACCTGCGTGTGAATGGCTACATCCGGGCTCCAGAAGTCCGGGTCGTGGCGCCCGATGGAGAACAGATCGGGGTGAAGAAACTGGCCGAAGCCCTCTGGCTGGCCGAGCAAC
>CBDTXZ010000134.1:0-8261 GCA_965364515.1 uncultured bacterium | reverse complement strand
GTGCACCAGCTCTATCGGGCGTATCGGGAAGCGGCGCCGTGGGAGAACGACCCCGACACGTTCGGGCGGGTCGAGCTGTACGACCTGACCACCACCGAGATCGGCTGGCTGCTGGCGTTCCACGGACTGCCACAGACCCGGATCGACATCGACACCTCGGCGGGCCCGGTCGGCTATCAGATCGTCCAGTGCACGACCATCCACAACACCGGCTGGCTCCCGGCCACCGCCGGGGTGATCAACACGGTCGGGGAGCCGCCCGGAGTTCTCCAGCCGGAGCTCGACGGCAACGTGCCGACCTGCGACTACGGCGAGATCCTGCTGGCGGCAGCACACTTCGTGCACAACGGGTCACAGTGGGCGTTCGCCTACGGGCGAGGTGTGAGCAACGACTTCTCCGGCTATCAACTGACCGCAGACTCCGACATCGAGTTCATCTGCCAGCGCTTCTTCGATCCCTCCGAGGACGTCGTCGGTCTCGCCGAGGCGGTTCCCGCCGTCCAGGTCAACTACAACCCGCTCATCCAAGGTCTGACCGGACTCGACGCATGGCTCTGGTACGACTTCAACCGGCCCGGCACGCCATCGGAGTTGAACCTCGTCGGGCAGGTCGACAGCCGCGGGATCGTCCTCGACATCTCCGCAACCGCGTGGCTCGACCGCGTCGCCTGGGACATGGACTGCGAATCCGCCTGCGACTTCCGCGGCATGGCCCGTGAGTACGACGACCGGGGTATCGACGTCGGAGTAGAAGGCGACACGCTCATGATCGACTTCGACGACACTCCAACGCGGGCCGCTCCCGTCTACGACGGCGGGCTCGGAAACGAAGACGAGGCTGCCGGCAGGTATGTGTACGAGGAGAAGGACCTCTACACGGTGTCGACCGTCACGTGGTGGCGCGGCATCTTCGACGTGACCGTGAATGCCGCCGCTTCGAACCTGGGATATCTGTATGACCCGGTTGTGGTTGCAGGAGATCGACCATACGAGGTGGTCGAGATCAGAGGCGTTCTCACCACACCCTGAATGCGCCTCATCGAGCCCGGTCGGTATCTTCCCGCACCGTGGAAGAGCGAAGCAAGCTGCGACCGGCCGAGCGACGGTATGCGTGGGCACTCGGGATCATGGGAGGGCTGGTCGCTCTGATCGCCCAGCTGACCCGACCTACCACGGACGACGTGGACGGGTTGATCGGAGCGCTCGGGTTGATCTTCTCGCTCGGATATCTCGTGCTTCTCGGCGCCTCCGTGATGGCCGCGCGGTATCTGATGTCCTCGACGCTGCTCCGGCAGGCAACCATCGTCGCCGGCCCGATCGTGGCGATGTTCGGCTTGCTCGGGGTGGTGCGACTGTTCACGTGACCCGCCGTCTGGCCCGGGCGACCACCGCATCGAACAGACCCTGTTGTGTGGGGTCACTCGCGGCGGAGACCTCGGGGTGCCACTGGACTCCAACCGCCCAGTCGGCCGAGTCGACCTCCAACGCTTCAACGATCCCGTCCGGTGCCCTCGCCGTGACGGTCAGGCCGTCACCGATCAGATCAACGGCTTGATGATGACCCGAAACGGTCGAAGCCGATGTGGATTGCATCGCCTCGGCCACGAGTGAGCCTTCCACGGCACCGATGTCGTGGGACGTCCAGAGTCCGTTCTCATCTCGGTGGATGTCGCCGATCCCCAGGTCGGGGATGTGAGCGTGCAACGTGCCGCCGAACGCCACGTTCAGCACTTGCATCCCCCGGCAGACGAAGAGCGCCGGAACGTCGCGTCGAACCACGGCTTCGGCGAGGGCGATCTCGGCTTCATCCCGCTCAGTGTCTGCGAGCAAGATGGGAGCGCTGCGCTCCGTGCCGTAGCGCCCAGGATCGATGTCGGTTCCTCCCGCGACGACCACGGCGTCGACACTGTCGAGCCACCGGTCGATGCTCTCCCCACCTGGGGGTAGGAGGAGCGGGACGCCGCCCGCTCGACGGATGGCGTTCACGTAGACGACGGGGACGGAGTAGTACTCGTCGTAGTGGTCGCTTGGGATGGGACGCTCGATGCGACCGTAGACAGTGAGTCCGACCAGGGGCTGCATCCCGCAACGCTACCCGACCTGCTGGTTCCCGAGTTCCGCCACTTCGACCGCCGATCGTATGCTGACGGCTCCGCCTTCTGGAGTCCGAAACTGATCACTGCCAAACGGCCTCGGACCGTTGGGCGTCTCGAGTTCGTCTCGATGCTCGCCGCCGTGATGGCTTCGACCGCGCTGGGCATCGACCTGGTGCTGCCGGCGTTCGGCGACATCAGGGAGGCGTTCGATCTCGCAGCCGACTCGACGGCAGTTGCCGGGGTCGTCACCTTCTACTTCATGGGTCTTGCGCTGGCCCAGGCCGTGTGGGGTCCCGTCGCCGATCGGTTCGGTCGGAAGCCGACCCTGTATGCCGGACTCGGTCTGTATGCGGTCGGGGCACTGGCTTCCGCACTGTCGCCATCGCTGACCGTCCTCTACGCGGCCCGGTTCGTGTGGGGGATGGGAGCGGCCGGCCCTCGGGTCATGGCTCTCGCAGTGGTACGCGACAGGTTCGAGGGCGAGGAGATGGCCAAAGTGATGTCGTTCGTCATGGCCATCTTCATCCTCGTCCCGGTCATCGCCCCGACGCTCGGCGCCGCCGTCCTGGCGATCTCCTCGTGGAGGTGGGTGTTCGGCTCCGCCGTGATCTACTCGATGGTGATCGGCCTGTGGACGCTTCGCCTGTCCGAGACACTCCACCCCGAGCACCGACTCCCACTCGAGTTCGGCCGGGTCGCTCGGGCAGCGAGATTCGTGGTCTCGAACCGACAGACGCTCGGATACACACTGGTCCTCACCGTCTTGTTCGGAGTGTTCAGTTCCTACCTGGCCAGCTCGGAGATCGTGTTCGGCGACGTATACGGTCGAGCGGATCTCTTCCCGTTCATCTTCGGGGGTCTCGCTGCCGTGATGGGCGCGTCGATGGTCGGCAGCGGCCTCGTCGTCGCCCGGTTCGGGGTTCGTCGGCTCGTACACGGCGCGACGATCGCTTTCACGGCATCGGCCGCAGCGCTGGTCTGGGTCTCCGTCGCCTCCGACGGTGCCCCACCGATCGGTCTGTTCATTGCGATGCTCGCCGTGCAACTGGTGCTCTACGCCCTGATCTTTCCCAACTCGAACACGATCGCGATGGATCCGATGGGCTCGGTTGCAGGCATGGCGGCCGCCGTGATCGGGTTGGTTTCCGTCGCCGGTGGGGCGCTCCTCGGGTCTCTCCTCGATCGTGCGTTCGACGGAACCGTCACTCCGCTGGCCACCGGATTCCTGCTGTCGGGAGCAGGAGCATTGCTGATCGCCCTCTGGTCGGAGCGCGGGCGGCTGTTTCGTCCCCTTCGTCCGGATTGACACGACCGACCGGAGACGGCACGCCTTCGCCGGTCGGTAGCGTGAGAGCGATGGAGCCCGGCTTCCTGTTCGTTCTGTTCGCCATTGTGGCGATCGGAGTCGTCGCCTTTTCGGTCGTGAGCACCGCCAAGCGGCGGGAGTCGGCTGCAGCAGTCGCCGGCCGACTCGGCATGACCTATCACCAGCGAGACGACCTCGGCATCACGCGCCTCCCGCACCCGATCTTCCGCATGGGTGATAGCCGCAAGGCCACCAATCTCGTCACCGGCACGCTCCGGGATCGACAGGTCACCCTGTTCGACTACGAATACGTCGTCCACCAGACGGACGCCGAGGGCAAGCGATCCTCGACTACCCACCGGTTCTCGGCCGTGATGGTCGAACTCGGTATCGCCTGTCCCCCGACGACGATCCGTCGAGAGCGCATCACGACCAAGCTGGCGAACGCCCTCGGATTCGGTCGTGACGTCCAGTTCGAGTCCGACGAGTTCAATCGGGCGTTCGAGGTCCGAACGCAGAGCCAACAGTTCGCGTTCACCCTCATCGACCCTGCGATGATGCAGTGGCTCATGGCGAACGGATTCGATCTCGACATGCAGTTCCACAGCGGAGTGCTCGCGGTGATCGCGTCCCGCAGACCCTGGACCGAAATGGAGGGCCTGGCGACGCGGGTACTCGACTTCACCGATCAGTTTCCGCGCCTCGTCTGGTCGTCGTATGGAAAGAGCGAATCGTGACCGATCCCCTCGCCTTTTTGGCGGTCCTCGCCTTCCTCGTGCTGCTGTTCGTGTGGCTCGGATACAACCGACTCGTTCGATTGCGCAATCTGGTCTCGAACTCGTGGTCGAACATCGAGACGGAGTTGAAGCGTCGATACGACCTGATCCCCAACGTCGTCGAGACCGTCTCGCAGTACGCCCAGCACGAGCGAACCGTGCTCGAACTGGTGACGAAGGCCAGGGCGGAGGCGATGTCCACCAATGGGAGACCGCCGGGTGAACAGGCGCCGGCGGAGCAGGAGCTCGTGAAGGACCTACGCCTCCTCCTCGCAACTGCGGAGGCCTATCCCAAGCTGCGGGCTTCGACCAACTTCCTGGCGCTACAGGAGGAACTCGCACTCACCGAGGATCGGATCCAGCTGGCGAGACGGATCTACAACGCCAACGTGCTCGCGCTCAACAATCGGGTCGAGATGTTCCCGACCAACCTGATCGCAGGCGCCTTCGGATTCTCTCGCGCGGACCATTTCCAGGTCGACGAAGCGACCCGACCTGCACCGCAGGTCGATCTCTGATCCAGAACCCGGGGACGGCGACCCCGATATTCCCCGTCGGGGGACCAACCTCCGTGTCAGACTCCCAGGCGGAAGGAGTCCCCGATGCCGTCGGTGGTCGTCGAAGACCTCAGCAAGACGTTCAAGGTGCCCGTTCGTGAAGAGGGCTTTCTCAGCTCGCTCAAGTCACTGGTGAACCGCACGTACCGGCACGTCGAGGCCGTCCAGGACATGTCCTTCAACCTGGACCCGGGCGAGGTCGTCGGCTTCCTCGGCCCGAACGGGGCCGGGAAGACCACCACACTCAAGATGCTCTCCGGGCTGCTGTATCCGACCGGCGGCCACGCCACCGTCATCGGATTCGACCCTTCAGAGCGCAAACCGGAGTTTCTGACCCAGGTCGCGCTGATCATGGGCAACCGCAACAGCCTCATGTGGGACCTCCCGGTTGCCGATTCGCTCGATGTTCGCCGCGCCATCTACTCGATCGACGCGGCCTCGTACCGGGAGCGTCGCACTCGATTCACCGAGATGCTCGACGTCGGCGATCTCTTGAAGAAGCCCGTGCGCAATCTGTCGCTCGGTGAGCGCATGAAGGTCGAGATCCTCGCTGCACTGCTGCCCGCCCCTCCGGTCCTGTTCCTCGACGAGCCCACCCTGGGGCTCGACCTCTCCATGCAGAAGCGGATCCGCAGATTCGTCGCCGACTACGCCAGAGAGGAGGGCGCAACGATTCTGCTGACCAGCCACTACATGGCGGACGTGACGGCGCTCTGCGAACGGGTCATCGTGATCCATCACGGCTCGAAGCTCTTCGACGGCGACCTCTCGGAGCTCTCCGACCGGTTCGGGGCAACCAAGACGATCACGGTGAGCGTGACCGGCATCCTCCCGGATCTGTCCGAACACGGATCCGTCACCGAGCGCACGTCGGACAAAGCGGTCCTACGTGTCCCGAGGGGCGACGTCGCCACCACGGCATCTCGTCTCCTCGCAGAGCTCGACGTTCTCGATCTCAGCATCGAAGACCCACCCATCGAAGACGTCATCGAGCAGACGTTCGCCTCCGGAGACGAGGAATCACCAGTACAGGCATCCACCGAATGAAACGCCTCCTGCCGATCTACGCCGTCGAGGCGCGAGCGGCGGTCCAGCGCCAGGCCCAGTATCGAGGCGCTGCTTTCATCAGCGTGCTCGGGTTCCTCATCGAACCCATCGTCTATCTGATCGTCTGGCGGACCGTGGCCGAACAGGCCGGTGACATCAACGGCTACGGCGTCGACGAGTTCACCTCCTACTACATCGTCTGGACGCTGGTGAGGGTGTTCAACCTGGCCCTCGCACCCGGCGCATGGGACTGGTGGGTGCGAACCGGACGGATCGCCAACGACCTGCTCCACCCCGTGAACCCGTACCACCGACAGCTGGCGAGCATGGCGGGGGCGAAGGTGGTGTGGATCGCGGTGTGGGTGCCGGTGGCGGTGTTCCTCACGATCCTGTTCCGACCGGACTTCTCGCCCAGTCTGCTGGAAGGCTCGGTGTTTCTCGTCACTGCCTGGGCGGGGTACGTGATCCGATTCAACGTTCTCTGGCTGCTGGGTCTCGTCAGCTTCTGGACCACTCGGGCGCAGGCGCTCATCGAGGTCATCATCGCGATGGAACTGCTTCTGTCCGGCCGGCTCGTGCCGATGGCGGTCATGCCCGGATGGGTCCAGACGGTCTCCTCGTGGCTGCCGTTCAAGTGGACGTTTCAGTTTCCCATCGAGGTTCTGATCGGTCAGCTCACCCCAACCGAGATCTACCAGGGCATGGCCATGCAGTTCGTGTGGATCGCCATCAGTGGCCTGGGGATTCTTGCGGTGTGGCGTGGGGCGATTCGCAAGTTCACGGCGGTGGGATCGTGAACCGGTTCGCCCACTCCGCTCGAGTCACGCTCGTTCACTGGAAGCTCGGCGCCGAATACGAAGTCCAGTACCGGATGAACTTCGTGCTGCAGATCGTCCAGTCCGCGGTACGGCTCGCAACCGGGATCATCGCCATCCAGCTCGTCTTCGGGTTCACGACCCGCCTGGGGGGCTGGTCGGAACCCGAGCTGTATGCGGTGTTGGGCATCCACGTCCTGTTGGGTGGCCTGCTCGCAACGTTCGTTCTTCCGAACATGTTCTCGTTCATGTACGAGGTTCGGGAAGGCGAACTGGACTTTGCGCTGATGCGGCCCGTGGACTCGCAGATGTTCATCTCGACCCGCCAGATCGGCTTCTGGAGCATCGTGGACGTCATCGTCGGCGTGGTGGTTCTCGGCTGGGCGTTCGCAGAGCTCAGCGGGGCGATCGGGGCGATCGATCTGATCCTGTTCGGAATCGGGCTCGTCTGCGGTGCACTCATCCTGTACAGCGTGTGGCTGGCCTTCACGACCACGGCCTTCTGGCTGATCGACACCGACGACATGGCAACCATCATCACCGGGCTGTATGACGCCGGGAGGTGGCCGATCCGGATCTATCCACTGTGGCTCCAGGGTGCGCTGACAGCGGTGGTTCCGCTCGGGGTCGCGATCACCGTGCCGGCGGAGGCGCTCACCGACCGTCTGACTCCGGGCGCCATGGTCACACTGCTGGTGGTGACGGCCGTCTCGGTTGCGGCGAGTCGCTCCTACTGGCTCTACGGAGTCCGCAACTACTCGGGCGCTTCGGCCTGAGCCGGGCCTCCCGTCAGCCGATCGGCAGTGTGACGGTGACCCTGGTTCCGGTGCCCTCGGTGCTGTCGATCGCGATCGATCCGCCGTGCGCCTCGACGAGCTCGCGGCTGAGTGCGAGGCCGATGCCGGAGCCAAGCCGGGTGTCACCGGTCTGATAGCGGTCGAACACCTGCCCCAGCTCGGATGCGGGATTACGGGCCCGTCGTCGATCACCTCGATCACCGCATCACCCTCAACGGTCCGGAGCGCGAAGCGGATCTCTCCCCCGCCTGCAGACAACGCGGTCATGGCGTTGTTCAACACGTTTGTCAGCACTTCGCGGATGCGAACGGAGTCGACCTCGAGCGACCGTCCCAGCCCGCCGTCGACCGCCACCGTGATCCGGGGATCGACCGATCGATAGGCGTGGGCCAGATCGTCGACGATGGCGTCGAGATCGGTCGGCTCCGGATGAAGGCTCAACGCACCCGCCTGCGAGAGACTCAGAGTCCGAAGGTCCTCGAGCAGTCTCTCCATGGTGCGGATGTCGGCCAGCAGTGACTCGAGGTGCTCCTGGTCGGCGGGATGCACCCCGTCGATGATCGCCTCGACTCGTCCCTGCAAGACGGTCAGCGGGGTTCGCAATTCGTGCCCCAGATCGGCGAGGAGCGCACGGCGCCTGGCGTCCTCGGACTCGAGACGCTCGGCCATCCGATTGAACGACGCAGTGACTGCCGAGAACGAGCGTGGGCCCCGGCCATGAACGACCGGCCCAGCACGCGCCCGATCACGGCGAGCAGGATTGCGACGACGGACACGGCGATCCCGATCCTTCTGGGATGATTCGCGATGACTCCTTTCGATGGTCATGTCTCGTGTCGACAACCACTCTCGGGGTCGAATGTGGAG
>CBDTXZ010000133.1:0-8451 GCA_965364515.1 uncultured bacterium | reverse complement strand
GCGCGGGAGTTGACGAGGATTCGTGATCTGCCGCTGGAGCAGATCATTGGGGAGGCGCTCCAGGGCCGACCGTCCGGAAGATTCGATCTCCAACAGTGGACAGCACCTCGGTCGATGGTCGCCGTGCCCTGCCAACGGTGTGCATCTACGCTCAGGGACATGGTTCCCGACAGATTCGAGTGGTTGCTCGCGTCCGGTAATCCGACCGCCGAGCTGGCCCGTCGGTTTACGGACGCGGGTCACGAGTTGTACCTCGTGGGCGGTTCCGTGCGCGACGCGCTGCTCGGCCTGCCGCACGACGACCTCGACTTCACGACGGCGGCCCGTCCAGACGACATCAAGTCGATCGTCGACGGCTTTGCCGATGCGCTCTATCCGATGGGTGAGAAGTTCGGGACCATCGGTCTGAGGCGTGGTTCGGCTGTCTATGAGATCACCACCTTCCGCAACGAGATCTACCGCGACGAATCGCGCAAACCCCACGTCACCTTCTCGGACACGATCGAGGACGACCTCTCGCGCCGAGACTTCACCGTCAACGCGATGGCGCTGCGGATCGGTGATGCGAGGCTCATCGACCCGTTCGGCGGGGCAGCCGATCTCGTTGCCCGGGTCCTGAAGACACCGCTCGATCCCGAGATCGCATTCTCCGACGATCCGCTGCGGATGCTTCGACTCTTCCGATTCCAGGCGAAGCTCGATTTCGAACCGGATCAGGCAGCAACCGACGCCGTGGCGAGGATGGCCGATCGACTCGACATCGTTTCGGCCGAGCGCATCAGAGACGAGTTCTCGAAGTTGCTGGTGGCCGATGACCCCGGCCCGGCGCTGTGGGGCCTGGTCGACACCGGGCTCATCGACCGCTTTCTCCCCGAGATGCGGAGGCTGGCCATGGAGCAGGACCCTGTTCACCATCACAAGGACGTCCTGGCCCACACCATCGCCGTCACACAGAAGGCCTCGCCGAGACTTCGACTCCGCCTGGCTGCACTCCTTCACGACATCGGCAAGCCGGACACCCGCGAGTTCGCCCCGGGAGGGGTGACCTTTCACCATCACGAGGTCGTGGGGGCACGGATGGCACGACACCGGATGCGGGAGCTGCGCTACCCCAAAGACCTCACCAACGATGTGAAGCAGTTGGTGTTCCTGCATCTCCGACCCCACACGCTCAAGATGGGGTGGACGGATTCGGCGGTTCGGCGATATGTGAGGGACGCCGGACACCTCCTCGAGGACCTGAATGAGCTCGTTCGCTGCGACGTGACCACCGCGAACGAACGTCGAGCGCGTGCCATTCAGCGTCGGATCGACGAGCTCGAGGAACGGATCGATGAGCTCCGCAAGCAGGAGGAGATCGAGGCGCTGCGCCCGCCGATCGATGGGAACGACGTGCTCGAGTATCTCGGCATCGCACCCGGCCCTGTCGTGGGACAGGTCATGAAGCTGCTGCTCGAACGTCGAATCGATGATGGGGCGTACTCGGTCGCCGAGGCATACGACATGGTCCGGGAATGGGCTCTCGAGGAGGGTCTGGAGGACCCTGGCCCTGCTCCGATGGAGGAGGAGTGAGGCGGCTCGCTGCGCTGGTGGTCGTTCTGACCGCTTGCACGGCAACCGGAACGCCGGTCGACGGTCGCCCTTCGAACCCGACCGAACCTCCGTCGACATCTGCTGAGCCTGCGGATCAGGTGGCAGTGGAGTCCTCCGGCGAGACGGCTGCCGGCAGTGTCTTCGGATCGCCTGGGATCGGAGATCGTCTGTATCCCGCCCTTGGCAACGGTGGATACGACGTCGAGCGCTACCGGTTCGATGTGAACGTGAGCTCGGACTGGGTCGTCGACGCCGTCGCCGAAATCGATCTTGTCCCGCTCGCAGGTCTGGCCGGGTTCAACCTCGACCTCGCGGGTCTCGAGGTGATCTCGGTCGAGGTCCAGGGGTTCGACGACGCCCGCTTCGAGCACCGCGACCGCGAGTTGATCATCGACCTCGGCTCGGTCGCACCGCAGGGTGAGGAGCTGACCGTCGTCGTCTCCTATGCGGGAACGCCCGAGTCCCTCCCTGCCGATGCCGTTCCGTTTCGACCCGGCTGGCAGGTCGGAGACGACGTTGCGTATCTCTTCTCACAGCCGGATGGGGCACAGTCGCTCTTTCCCGTGAACGACCACCCCCGGGATCGCGCCGACGTCGTGCTGACGATTACGGCGCCTTCCGGGGTGGAAGCGATCTCGGGCGGATCGGTGGTGGCCGAGTCGATCGGCGAACAGACCGACACGGTCACGTGGGAGATGGACGACGTCGCCCCGTACCTGATCCCGCTTGCGATCGGCCAGCTCACGCTCGTCGACGACCGGGTCGTGAACGGCGTGCGGTACGACGTATGGGTCTCCGACGACCTCGTCGGGGCATCGGCGGTGGAGACCTTCACGATCCAACCGGAGATCGTCGCGTTCTTCGAGGAGCGGTTCGGTCCGTATCCGTTCGACCGGGCCGGAGCCCTCATCGTGGACGACGTCCTCGGGGCAGCCCTGGAGACCCAGACCATTCCGACCTACACGGCGGTCTCCGCCGGCTGGGGAGAGGTGGTGATCGCCCACGAATTGGCTCACCAGTGGTTCGGCGACGCCATTGCTCTGGAACAGTGGGACGACATCTGGCTCAACGAGGGCTTCGCCACGTTCGCCCACTGGCTGTGGCTCGAGGAGAGCTTCGGCGCGGACCGCTACCACTCTGAGGTCGAGCGGGCGTATCGGGTGCTGAGCGGTCTCGAGCTTGCCGCCAACGGAGTCACCCCCGACCGAGCGCGGGCCAGGGCGGTCGACGCCTTCCCGCCGCCGAACCACCCGCGTGCCACGGACCTCTTCAACCGGTCGGTCTACGAACGCGGAGCACTGGGCCTGGTGGCACTTCGGGAGGCGGTGGGTGACGAACGGCTCTTCGACCTGCTCAGCACCTACACGTCCCGATTCGCAGGCGAGACCGTCACGACCGAGTCTTTCCTCGAGTTGGTCGAGGAAGTCCTGGGCGGCGACGAGCGCGCACTGCTGGCCTCCTGGGTCGACGAAGACGTCATCCCTCCGCTCCTCGAGCGAGGGTTGGCACCTCCGGGGTAGCGCTCACCGGCTCGATTCGAGCGCCTTTCGGATTCCCCGAACCTCATCGAGGATCGCCGCCAGGTCGACCTCGGGATCGTCGTCGCGTTGGGAAGTCCCCCGGACCCGATTGCGGAGGTCCTCGTGGAGCTCGGCCCAGTCCTCCAGACCCGCCAGAGTCCCTTCGTAGCCGGTTGCGGCCATCGCCTGGCCGGCGGTTTGGACCTGGATCGAGCCGATCCCGAGCCACCGGTCGTAGAGCGAGCGATGGAGCCGGAAGTCGGTGATCATGCCGAGCGGTATGTTCTGTTGGATCTTCGACAGGATGCCCTTGCGGATCACGATCCGCTCGGGCTCGACGGCGTAGTCGAGGTTGCGGTGCCACAGGATCACGATCGGCACGGCGATCAGCCACATGGCGAGCGTCACTCCGCCGGTGATGACCCACATCAGCGACAACACCCCCTCGCGGTCTGGGGCGTCGACCGTGAGGGAGACGATCAGGTGCACGATCCCGACGACGCCGGCGATCAGCGCCGTGAACGTGGCGAGGACCAGGTACTGCTTGGTGAGCCATCGGCGATCCGGTCTGAGAGCCAGTGTCTGGCTCTGGGCTCGAACGGTCATCTCATCCGCCTCAGATCATCCGGCCCTGTGCGAATCCGAGCACTTCGAGGCAATGCGGGCAGAAGTACATGAGCGTTCGGCCCTGTCCCAGCGGCACACCCCGAGCCCTCGCATACACCTCCGGGAGCTGTTCCTTGCAGTGCGGGCATCTCGGGATGAGGTCGTTCCGTTCGACGACGGCGAACGGGGCCATCGTGGCTTCGGTCATCAGGACTCCTTTCGTTGTCGACTGTGGCGCGGGACGGCGAAGAGGGGAAGGGTCGAACGTCTCAAGTGGATCGATCACCCAGGAATATGCGCATATGCGCATACGTCGTATACTGATCTGGTGAGTTTCTCAGTCGCCGTCATCGGCGCATCCGGATACGCCGGGGGAGAGGTCGTGCGCTTCGTCGACGACCACCCCGAGTTCGACCTCGTTCACCTGGGCGCGCACTCCAAGCAGGGTGGCCTTCTCTCGGAGGTCCATCCGCATCTTCGTGGCGGCGATCGCCCGCTCTCCTCGAACGAGCTGGACGACATCGGTGACGTCGACATCGCGTTTCTCGCTCTTCCGCATGGGGTCTCCTGGAAGATCGGGCACGAGCTCGCCCAGCGCGGGACACGAGTCGTCGACCTCGGCAGCGACTACCGGCTCGACACGAACCAGCGGTATCTCGACGCCTACGGCGCCGACCACCCACTCCCGGACGAACTCGGCGGCTGGATCTACGGTCTCCCCGAGCTCTTCGACGTGAGTGGCGCACATCGAGTCGCATCCCCGGGCTGTTATCCGACCGCCGTTCTTCTCGCGGCGGTCCCCCTGCACCGTGCCGGAGTCGTCGGGGAAGGAGTCATCGTGGCGGACTGTCTCTCGGGGGTCTCGGGTGCAGGACGGGGTGTGAGCGAGTCCTTGATGTACGGGGCGATCGACGAAGGGGTCGCCGCCTACAAGGTCACCGAACACCGCCATCGGCCCGAGATCGAGATGGCGCTCGGGATGGCCGGACCGAACGAGCCGACCGTCGTTTTCACCCCCCATCTGGTCCCTATGCAGCGAGGAGAGCTGGCCACGGTCACGATGCCGCTCGCCTCCGACCTGACCACATCCGAGGCGCGAGCCATCCTGAGAGACGCCTACGACGACAAGCCATTCGTCGAGGTGATCGACAGACCACCACAGACGCGATGGGCCGTCTCCTCGAATCGGGCGTTCGTGACGGCGTTCGTAGACCCTCACGCCGGAGTCGTGATCGCGCAAGGGGCGATCGACAACCTGGTGAAGGGTGCCGCCGGGCAGGCGGTTCAGAACGCCAACCTGATGGTCGGTCTCGACGAGACGCTCGGGTTGCCTCTCTCGGGATGGATGCCGTGAGTGTCACGGCTGCGGGTGGCTTCTTCGCCAACGGGATGCACTGCGGGATCAAGGCGGACGGCGTCACCGACCTCTCGTGCATCTACGCCGCCGAGGCGGTTCCCACCGCCGCCGTCTTCACGACCTCGTTGACGGCCGCCCCGCCGGTCCAGTTGAGCCGTCGCCGGGCGGCGTCGGGGAGGAGCCGGGGCATCATCATCAACTCCGGCTCGGCCAACGCAGGCACCGGTACCGCCGGGTACCGCGACGCCGAGGACATGACCACTGCGCTGGCCCGATCGCTCGGATGCCTGCCTCAGGAGGTCCTCGTCTGCTCGACGGGTCCCATCGGAGGTCGGCTGCCGATCAACGACATCTCAAAGGCGGTTCCCGATCTGGTGGCGGGAGCTGGGACATCGCAAGAGCACGGGACCCGGGCCGCCCGCGGGATCATGACCACGGATTCGGTACCAAAGGAGGCCCACCGGTCACAACAGGGCGTGACGGTGGGTGGAATGGCGAAGGGGGCCGGGATGATCAGGCCGAACATGGCGACCATGCTCGCCTTCTTGACGACCGATGCACTCGTACCCCTCGCCGGCGCCCACAACACCGGCCCGCTCGGCGATCTCCTGTCCCGTGCGACGGCGACCACGTTCAACGCACTCAACATCGACGGATGTCAGTCCACGAACGACACGGTGACCCTGATGGCTTCGGGTGCGAGCGGAGTGGAGATCGACCTCGCCGACCTCGAGGCCATGGTCACCGAGGTCTGCTCCGACCTGGCGATGCAAATGGCCGTCGACGCCGAAGGGGCCTCGAAGGTCGTCACGATCGACGTCACCGGTGCCGCCGGCGATTCCGCCGCCAGGCAGATCGGGATGTCGGTGGCCGATTCAGCCCTCGTGCGGGCGTCGTTCTACGGAGCGGACCCGAACTGGGGTCGAGTGTTGGGAGCGCTCGGGGTGACTGGCATCGACCTCGAGCCCTCGGAGGTCGAGATCGCCTACGACGGCACGGTCGTCGCCCGGGGCGGTGTCGGCGTCGGGGTGAACGAGGATCGTCTCAGCGCCCGGCTCGAAGGCGACTTCACCCTCTCGATCCGGGTCGGCACAGGGCCCGGTTCTGCCCGGATCGTCACGACCGATCTCACGCCCGAGTACGTGATGTTCAACGGGGAGCGGAGCTGATGGCGACCGGCCACTCTGCGCCCGATCCTGCGAAGTCGCGGATCGCGACCGGCATGGGCAAGGCGTCGATCCTCATGGAGGCGCTGCCCTATATCCAGCGGTTCGCCGGAAAGGTCGTGGTCGTCAAATACGGCGGTTCGATGATGACCGACCTCGAACTCAGCCACTCGTTCGCCGGGGATGTCACGTTGCTCTCCACCGTCGGGATCAAGACGGTCATCGTGCATGGAGGAGGGCCGCAGATATCCAGCGCCATGGCTGCCGAAGGGATCGAACCGAACTTCGTCGACGGACTGAGAGTCACCGACGATCGAACGATGCGGGTCGTCCAGCGGATGCTCGTCGGCGAGGTGAACGCCGACATCGTCGCCATGTTGAGCAGTCACGGCGCCGAAGCGATCGGCGTGTCCGGCACAGATGCGCGGCTGCTTCGAGCCGTGCAGAAAGACGAGCGGCTCGGTTTCGTTGGTGACGTCGCCGGGGTCAACACCCGGCTCATCGAGTCGCTTCTCGATGATGGCCTCGTGCCGGTGATCGCTCCGATCGCGATGGGTGACGACGGCCACACGTACAACGTGAACGCCGACACGGTGGCCGCAGCCATCGCCGGTGCGCTGGGAGCCCAGAAGCTCGTCTATCTCACCGACGTCGAAGGGGTCTACTCCGACCCGTCCGACCACTCGACGCTGATCACCCGTATCGACCGCGACGAACTCGGCCGGCTGCTGGAGACGATGAGCGGGGGAATGCTGCCCAAGCTCACCTCGGTAGCCCATGCCCTCGACCAGGGAGTGCGGCGTGCCCACATCCTCGACGGCAGGGTCCAGCACGTCGTGCTGCTCGAGATGTTCACACGTGCCGGAGTCGGCACCATGATGACCCAGATCGGAGACGATCGACCGTGACGTCGGTGATCGATCGCGAGCAACGGGTCGTGATGCAGACCTATGGACGCACCCCGATCACGTTCGTCTCGGGCGAAGGCTCGTGGCTCACCGATGAGTCGGGCCGGCGCTACCTGGACTGCCTCACGGGCCTGGCTGTCGTCTCGGTCGGGCACGCCAACCCCCGGGTTGCCGAAGCCGTGACCGACCAGATGAGCAGACTCGTCCACGTCTCGAACCTCTACTACACCGAGCCGATGGTGGAGCTCGCCGAGAACCTCACCAGGCTGTCCGGCCTCGACCGTGTCTTCTTCGCCAACTGCGGGGCGACGGCGAACGAGGCTGCGATCAAACTGGCCCGCCGCTGGGGTCAGACCACCAAGGGCGACGAGTGCTACGAAGTGATCACCCTGGACGACTCGTTCCACGGCCGGTCGCTCGCCACGCTCGCCGCCACCGGTCAACCCAAGAAGCAGGCGACCTTCCAGCCGCTGCCACCCGGTTTTTCACAGGTACCGCCGAACGACATCGACGCTCTCGAGGCGAGGGTGGACGACTCGACTGCGGCGATCATGGTCGAGACACTGCAGGGCGAGGGTGGAGTGGTCCCACTGGACGTGGAGTATCTCGGGGAGGTCCGACGGCTCTGCGACGAGCGTGGCCTGGCGATGGTCGTCGACGACGTCCAGGCAGGGATGGGGCGTACCGGCACGTGGTTCTCCTGGCAGCAGCTCGGGTTCGCCCCTGACATCGCAACGACCGCGAAGGCGCTGGCCAACGGCCTGCCGATCGGCGCCTGCATGGCCGTCTCCGAGAAGGCGCAGGCGTTCGAGCCGGGCGACCATGCCACGACCTTCGGAGGCGGGCCCGTCGTGTGCGCCGCCGCCAATGCGGTGATCGCCGAGATCACCGATCGGGACCTCCTGGCCAACTGTGTCGAGCGGTCCGATCAGCTTCGGGCGGATCTCGGAGCGCTCGACGGCGTTCGGTCGGTTCGCGGCCGCGGTCTGCTGCTCGGTGTCGTCCTCGATGCCGACCGCGCCGGTACGGTCGCCTCGACCGCGCTCGCCAACGGTCTCATCGTCAACGCCGTGAGACCCGACACGATTCGTTTTGCTCCCCCGCTCACCATCAGCCACGACGAGGTCGAGATCGCCGTCGAACGCTTCGCGACGGCGCTCGCCGGAGAGTGAGACCCGGGTCCGGAGTGGGACCCGCGAGCCCATTCGGGGATCGACGTGAAGTCGTCGAGGCGACCAATCGCGATTTTTCGCGTTCTGTTGCACCCCGTGCCAGAGATGCGTACGTTTGGAGATGCAAGG
>CBDTXZ010000132.1:0-8611 GCA_965364515.1 uncultured bacterium | reverse complement strand
AGCGGGGGCAGGATTTGAACCTGCGACCTTCGGGTTATGAGCCCGACGAGCTACCGAACTGCTCCACCCCGCGTCGTTGGATCAATGATAGGACGGACCACCGTTACGTCAAATGCCGTGGTCTCGACGTTTCCGCTCTCCGATGGCGGGTAAGCGCATCTCAGGAGTTGATTTGATGACACCAACACAGACATCACCCACATTCAGCACTGCTGCCAGCACCGGGCAGACCCTCGGCACCGAGTCGTTTCGAGGAAAGGTTCCCGTCGTGCTGCTCTTCCTGCCGGATCCCGGGGCATCCATGGACGTCCTCGAGACGTACAACGCAGCCCACTCTGACATGGCCCAGCGGCGGACCCAGCTGCTTGCCGTTGCACCTCTGACTGCGTCCGAGGCCAGAGATCTGGCCGAACAGGTCGGGATCACGTACCCGGTTCTCTCGGACCCCGCATTCACGATGTTCCGAGACTTCGACGCCACCACCGGTGACGGCGATCCCAGGCCTTGTTCGGTGGTCGTGGACAAAACTGGTACTGTCGCTGCGGTAACAGAGACGGTCCTCTCTCCCGAAGAGATGATGGCGCAACTGGACAATCTCGAAGAGTCGAGTCGATTTGAAATGGCGGTGAATCGCTGATGGCAAAGCTGATGGTGTGGATCGATCAGGATCTGTGCACCGGTGACGGAATCTGTGAGGAGATCACACCCGACGTCTTCCATGCTCGCGACGACGGGTTGTGGGTCGTCAAGGAAGAGAAGTCGCACTTCGATCGCACGGTGATCTTCGACGGTGAGGAAGGCGACGGTCATGGCCCGGACGGGGCTCGCGGCCTTGCCCGAGTTCCTGAGAGCCTTCACGACGACGTGATCGAGTCCGCCGAGGAGTGCCCCGGCGAATGCATCATGCTCGAGCCGTACGACGACAGCGCAGTCTTCGACGGCTAGATCCGTCGCGGCAAGACCATCGAGAAGGGGCCCGTATGTGCGGGCCCCTTCTCACATTCCAGGACTCAGACTGCTCAACTCGGGACGACGACCCGGGCGGCGTCGGTCGCATCTTCGGTGATCGGCTCCACCTGACTGAGCGCCTGTTCGATCAGCGACTCGGCCTCGTCGATCAAGCGCTGATACTCGGCGAGATCCCCGAGACGCAACGCCTCGTTGGCTCGGTCGAACGTCTCCGAGGCCTGACTCAACAACTCTTCGATCGATCCGACCAGATCGGGTGGTGTCGGGTCCGGGTCCTCACCGCCGACCGTCTCTCCGAACACTTGGGCGAATGCACCATCGAGCGTCTCGTCCCAACGAATCGTGTTGCCGAACACGACAACGACCCTCCGGAACTCGGGCAGGGCGCTGTTGTCGTCGGAAGCCAGGTAGACCGGCTGGACGTAGAGGATCGAGTCGTCGACCGGGACCACCAGCATGTCGCCGAACAGCACCCGCGATCCCTGGGCGTCCCACAGGCTGAGTTGCGAGGAGATCTCGGCGTTCTGGTTGATCCGCGCACCGACCTGACCCGTCCCTTCGACCAGAGAGCCCGACGGCATCCGGAAGTCGATCAAGCGCCCGTATCGGTTTGGGGTCGAGTCTGCGATCAAGAACGACGACATGTTCGGCTTGTCCTCTGGCGTGAACGGCTGCGTCAGCGCATAGGTCAGCTGCTCCTCTCCGGGCAGTCGATAGAGGAGGTAGTTCGGCAGAAGCTGATCGAGGAAACGGGCGTTCGCTCCGACCTGGTCGCCGTTGAGCAGTGTCTCGCCTACCCGATTTGGAGTCGATGGGTCGACGGGGATCGACCAGGTGTCCGACCCCGCAAAGAAGTCCTCCACGTTGGTCACGTGATAGTCGAGGTAGATCTCGCTCTGGATCTTGAACATGTCCTGGGGGTACCGGACGTTGTCGCGCACCGACTCGGGCATGGTCTCCATCGGGCTCACCAGGTCCGGGAAGATCTTCTCCCAGGTCTGGATGATCGGATCATCGCTATCGACGACGTAGAAGTCGACGGTGCCGTCGTAGGCGTCCACCACTGCCTTCACAGAATTCCGGATGTAGTTGAATCCGGCGTTCGGAAGGGTTGAGATGCGGGGGATGCGAGCCGTCTGGGCGAAGGTGACCGGCTGGCTGTACGGGTAGGCGTCGGTGATGGTGTACATGTCCATCATCCACTTGATGCGTCCGTCGGCGACGACCGGATACGGATCCGAGTCGATCTCGAGGAACGGTGCGATGTTCCCGACGATGTCACGAATGTTGCGGACCATCAGCACCTGACTGTCCGGACGCAGCTGGCCAGAGATCAGCAGGTTCAGATCCCGGTAGCGCAGCGCGAAAGCGAGTCGCTCCGCCAGATTGCCGATGGGCACACCGGCTTCGCCGTCGTAGGAGTTCTGAACGATCTCGTTCTCGAGCGGGAAATCGACCTCCTGATCGGCGGCCCCGGTCTTCACCACGAGCGGTCCACTCCGGGCAGTCTCACCGAAGTAGATGCGCGGTTGCTCGAGATCGATCTCCTCGACGGTCGACCGGGTCGGGATGTCCTGGAGGACGAGCGCCGGCTGGCCGTTGCTCTCGACGTTGTTCGCTCTGGACAGAACCGCTCCGTAGCCGTGCGTGTAGATGAGGCGCTGGTTCTGCCAGTCCCCCGGGATGTTCTGGCTGGTCTCCTCGAGCTCACGGGCCGAGATCATGACCTGGGTCAATTCGCCATCGATCACATACCGATCGGTATCGACTCGATCGACCCGGTAGAACGCCCTGATCTCCTGGAGGTTCTGATAGGTCTCGCGAAGCACCCCCGGGTCCCACAGACGGAGGTTGTCGATCGTCGAGCGGTTCGCCTCGATGTCGTCGGCGCTCAGGTCGGACGAGGCCGGGAAGTTGCGTATCTCGGCATCAGCCAGCCCGTAGGCGTTGCGAGTGAACTCGATGTTCCGCTCCAGGTACTCCCGCTCGACCGCCAGCGGCTCGGGAACGACCTGGAGGCGGTCGATCACGGCTGGATAGATGACTCCGGCAGCCAGCGAGACGAACAACCATGCGCCGAGTGCCACCAGACCGATGGTCCAGTCCGGCCGACGGATGTTCCAGATGAAGAGTGCGGCTGCCAACACCGACACGAGGAGCAGCAGGTTCAGCGCAGGGATGCGAGCGTTGACATCTGTGTACCCGGCTCCGGCGAACCCGTTCGTCCCCGACGTCGAATACAACAACTCCCATGCATCGACTCGATACGTGGCTGCCCGCAGCAGCGCGATCGCGGCGATAAGACCCGAGATGTGGGCCTTCACGCCGGATCTCATCGTTGGCCGATTCGAAGTGTCGAGGCGAATCCCACCGTTCAGATAGTGCAGCGCGATCACGAGGATCAACGTGAGGATGAAGAGATTGAAGAACCAGCTCAACACGTCGGAGACGAAGGGGAGCTGAAAGACGTAGAACCCGATGTCGCGACCGAACTGGGGGTCGGCCACGCCGAACTCGGTCGAATTCAGGAAGAGCAGGAAGTCGTCGCGCCATGCGGCGAGGCCGACTCCGATGAGGAGGGCGAACAGGGCCGCGACGCCGAGGCGGACCAGACGCAGCCGGGGCTCGACCCATTCGCGGAAGCGCTCGACCAACTCTTCGTCGTCATCGGCACTGAACAGCGTGTACCGCGGCGAAAGACGATCGGTGAGGACGAGATTGCCGAAGATGAAACCGAACACGATGACGAAACCGGCGACTGCCAGCCCGATGGAGGCAAACAACCGGGTCCGCCAGACGTCGACGTAGCCCACCGAGTCGAACCACTGGTAGTCGGTCCAGAGAGTGGCGAGCCCGGACAGGGCCACGTAGGCGATGGCGATTCCGACGGCGACGACCACGAGGAGGCGGCGCCGATCGTTCATGGGCTGAGGATCTGCGTTGCGTACGAACATCTCGGGCAGAGTCTACGAAGACGCCCGCTCAATGCCGCACTCGGTCAGACGATCACCAGCGTGCAGTCGCAGTTGGGATGAGCGGGCGGAAGCGTGTCCCATTCGCTCGGCAGGGACTCGGCTGCTGATCGGCATGTCGTGCACCCGCGCCCGGAGATGACCCATCCAGTCGTGAAGCCGTTCTCCAACAGAACCTCCGACAGCCCGACGTGGTACCTCGCCGAGGCGAGTTCGGCGACACGCCGCTCGGCCTCGTCGGTGCGCCACGCTCGAAATACTCGAGACACCGACGCCCCGAGCTGGCGCGCACCCTGGTCCTGTTTTCTGCCCTCCGACAGCGCATGGTTCAGATCACCGAGCAGCGCGGTCACCCAAGCGACCTCTGGCTCAGTCTTGGGCGTCGAGGGACGCTTGAAGCGCTCGCCCGACATCTCGATCGCCGCGGTGTGACCGGCGGCGAACGACTCGGCGGAAAGAACCACCAGATCCGGGCGGAGACGCGCTCCCAACGACGGCCCGTCCGGATCCCAGTCGCCGTCGCTCAACCTGAGCTCCTCGAGCGCCTCGTTCTGAGCTTCGGTGAGTTGACGCTTGATGTTGCGGAGCGCCCGATTCGAAACGGGAAGCAGCAGGCGTGCCCTGAGCTCGAATGGATCTCCCGCCCATGTCGCCACCTGTCGCTCCGGTTCGGCGGGGACAGCGGAGGACTGTTCGGTCTCGACGGCCGGCGCCTCTTAGGATGATTGGGCCTCGGAGGGCTCTCGAAGCCGGGCAAACAACCCCGACAGCTCCTCGAATCGATCAACGTCGCCTCCAGACGACCCCTCGTCTGTGCGATCGTCTGCTGCTCGGCCCGACTCGGGCTTCGCGATCTGTACGTGGTCGGATACGACGGGAAGCTCATCACCGGCGGGTTCCTCCGAACCGGCGGCCCCGGGAGAGTCCGCCACGACGGCCTGCTCGGTCTCAGGCTGGGCGGTCTCGCCTTCTGCCGTGGGTTCCATCGAGTCCGAGTCGACCGACTCCGACTGCTCATCGGCCCCTTCCCCGGGTTCATCCGACGGGATCGATCCTTCCACAGCCGAGTCGTCTCGGAGCGGCTCTTCAGAGATCTGCTCATCCTCAGCCGCTTCGTCAGGTCCAGGCTCGGCCGGATCGGCGCCGGCTCCTTCCTCTTCCTGACGTCGAGCCCTGACTTCCTCGGGACTCAGGACGACGATCTCGGGAGTCTCATTGATCGGCCCGACGGTGGTACGGGTATCGGACCCAGTGCTCCCGGGACGCACGACACGCACGGTCTCGCCCGGAGTCCACTCGTCGGTCGCCTTGGGCTCCTCCACCGGCTCGGAGGGGATCGGTGGAGGCGAGAGCTCGTCCGAGGACTGCGGTGACAGCTGCAAAGCCGAACGGCGCTCCTCGAGTTCTCCTTCTGCGGTTGCCAAGGCGTGACGGATCGCGTCCAACTCTGTCTTCAGTTCCTGACGCCGGATCTCGAGGGCCCTCGTCCGCTCTTGAGCGGCATCGGCCTGACGTGTGGCACGCTCGATCAACTCGTCATGCATCGTCTGAGCGGTGACGGTGAGTCGATCGGCCTCCACCCTGGCGTTACGGATCAGCTCTTCCGACTCTCGCCGTCCCGCCGCCACCACCCTGTGCGCCTCACGTTCTGCCTCGCCCACCAGCCTGAGGCGCTCCTTCTCACTCGTCGCCTCGATCCGGTCAGCCTCGGACACCGCCTGCTTCAGCATTTCATCCGCCGTCGACCAGGCGTCCCCGCGGAGTTGCTCGGCGTCGGCCCGCGCCCGCCTCAGCTCCGCTTCGGCCTCGGCGACAGCCTCGGAACGCCACCGCGTGGCGTCGTTCGTCGCTCGCTGTCGCAGCTGGTCGGCCGCCTCTCGAGCAGCCTCGAGGACTGCCGAAACCTCGCGACCGATGGACTCGAACTCGGTCTTCAGGTCGCGCTCACCCAACTCGGAGAGCTTGGCGGCCATCTGATCGCGTTCCTCCACCAGTTGGCTCACGGCGGCCGACAGGGTCTGGAGATACTGGCGAACCTCGGTGGGATCGAACCCGCGGAACGACGTGTTGAACTGCCGACGGGTTATGTCATCTGGGGTGAGATCGGCCATTGACACTCCAAGATACCGCTCAGCCACTGCTGGGTCGGGCATTGTCACGCAGGGTCGAGCGCCTCCAACACCGCCAGAGCGTCGTCGATCGTGGCGACGGAGACGAGCTCCATGTCCTTGCGTGGCGCAGACAGCGCCGCCTCATAGTTGCCTTCGGGCACAAGCATCAGCTCTGCGCCGGCCGCTTCGGCCGCAACCACTTTCTGACGCACACCCCCGATGTTCCCGACCGTTCCGTCAGGTCGGATCGTGCCCGTTCCGGCAATGAGGTGCCCTTTCGACAGATCGCCTTCGACGAGGAGATCCATGAGCGCCAGCGTGTACATCATGCCCGCAGACGGGCCGCCGACGTTCGAGGACTCGATACTGATCGGATAGCGAGGATTGGCGGTCTGAGCGAGGATCCCGATGAGCGTGCGTGACCCGTCCTCGGATGCGGTCAACTCGACTTCGACGGTCATCGCTTCTCCGTCCCGCGTGATGTCGATTTCGACGGTGTCGCCCGGGGAGAGATCGCCGATCACGACCCCGATGTCACCGCTGAGCTGCACCGGCTCGCCGTTCACCGCGACGATCACATCGTCCGGCTGCAGCACGCCCGCAGCGCCTGAGCCTTCGGTGAGGTCGACCACCAGCACTCCGTCGGACTCGATCTCGACCGGCACACCGGTTCTGTCGAGCGCGACTGCAACCGCGGTGTCGATGGACTGGTCCATGGCGGTGAGGTTTCGCTGGCGATACTCCTCGTCGGTTTCGTCGTCGCGACGCACGGCCTGTCTGCGCACGAGGTCGATCGAAGGATCGACTGCGGCGGCGAACGCCTCGTACACGTTGGTGTCCTGCACCGACACGGTCAGAAAGAAGAGCTCGCCATCGGGCTCGTACACCTGGAAGTCGTCGTCGAAGACAACGACATCGATGGCGTCCCCGACCGGACCCGGGGAGTACGCCAGGTATGGCAGTTCGACCGACCATGCGCCGACCGCAGCGGCGGCCGAGAAGAAGAGGCCGACGAGAGTCACGACGACCCAGCGGGGCATGATGGCGTTCACGGGCGAAATCGTATCCGGTCGTTCCCTCTACCTTCGCAACGCCCCCATAGAATCGGCGCCGAACCAAAGAGGAGACACATGGAGACGTTTGCGCCGACGGTATTGACCGGCAGAGTGCTGCCCCGAAGTCGAGTGGCCGCCGTGATCGCCGTCATCGGTTTCGCCGCACTCACTGCGGCCGCCGCCCAGTACCGGATCCCGCTCGGCTTCACGCCGGTTCCGATCACCGGATCAACGTTTGCGGTCCTGCTCTCGGGCGCCGCCCTCGGGATGCGTCTCGGAGCCGCCAGTCAGATCCTGTACCTCGTGATGGGCGCGGTCGGACTCCCGGTCTTCACCGATGGTGGGTCTGGGATCGAGGTGTTCACCGGCTCGACGGGCGGTTATCTGGTGGGCTTCATCTTCGGAGCCGCCCTCGTCGGGAAGCTCGCCGAGCGGAAACAAGACCGCCACGTCGGCACGACGGTTGCGGCATTCCTCGCCGGTTCGGCCGCGATCTACGCGTTCGGGGTGGCCGGCCTGATGCTCAACGCCGGCATGGACTTCAACAACGCCGTCCTCGCCGGTGTCGCTCCCTTCGTGTTCGGAGACGTCCTCAAGGCCGCCGCCGCCGGCATTCTCCTCCCGACCACCTGGCGTCTCCTGGGCGAACGCTAGGGCGTTCGCCGCTCCCGGCTCCCGGCTCCCGGCTGAATGCAATGGCGCTCCTGCTGGCGATCGAGGGGTTCACCATGGTGCGCTGAGGGCGGCCCGAGGGCCGCCTCTACCCGTACGACGCGGACTCGAAGGGCTGATAGCCGATAGCTGATAGCTGATAGCGGCGAGCGCCAGCGAGCTATCCCTCGAAGTCTTCGCCGAGGTAGGCCTTGATGACGTCGGGATTCTTCTGGACTTCGGCGGGGACGCCCTCGCCGATCTTGCGTCCGAAGTCGACGACCATCACGCGGTCGGCGATGTCCATGACCAGGCCCATGTCGTGCTCCACGAGGATCATCGTGATACCGAGCTCGTCCTGGATGTCGAGAATGAACCTCGCCATGTCCTCGGTCTCTTCGAGGTTCATGCCGGCAACCGGCTCGTCGAGCAGCAGCAGCTCCGGATCCATCGCCAGGGCCCGGGCCAACTCGACCCTCTTCTGAATGCCATAGGGCAACAGCCCGACTGGATACTTCCGCCAGCGCTCGATCTCGAGAAAGTCGATGATGTCCTCGACCTTCTGGCGATTGGCGAGTTCCTCCTTCTTGGCCTTGCCGAGCCAGAAGGCTCCGGCCAGCCACCCGGCGTCCATCCGCACGTGCCGGCCCGTGAGAATGTTGTCGATGACGGTCATGTGGGCGAACAGCGCGATGTTCTGAAAGGTCCGGGCGATGCCGAGCTCTGCCGTCTTGTTCGGCTTCAGCCCCATGATCGACTCGCCCTTCCAGCGGATGTCACCCTCCTGGGGCCGGTACACCTGGTTCAGACAGTTGAAGATCGATGTCTTGCCCGCACCGTTCGGCCCGATGAT
>CBDTXZ010000131.1:0-8665 GCA_965364515.1 uncultured bacterium | reverse complement strand
GCTCCCCTCTACGACCCTCGAAACGAACGGACGCACATGTGATCACCGGCCGGCTCCACACCTCCGCGAGGCGGGCGACCCCCGCAGCGGCGTAGGGTCCTGCACCATGCGTCGAGACGCCCGAGAGGTCGACTGCACGATCGTTCATCGCGCCGACCAACTGGCCGCGCTTCGTGATTCGCTGGCCGGTGCAGACCGCGTCGCAATCGACACCGAAGTGCCGATCGACGGGCCCAGCCGCGGCGAGATGCGGGTCATGTCGGTCGCCGTCAGGTCCGGCACCGAGGAACGGGCCTTCGTCGTCGACGCTCGGGATCTCGACCCCACCCAGCTCGGACCGATCCTCGACGGGGTCACCGCCGACGCCTGGAACGCCAATTTCGATGCCCGCGTCGTCGACGCCGCCGTCTGGAACACATCCGACACGACCACCGGCATCACCTGGTGGGACGCCCAGCTCGCCGACGCCCTCCTCCACCAGGGCAGGAGCGGCTTCAACTGGTACCACGGGCTCGCATGGGCGACCTCCCACTACCTCGGCATCGAGGCGGAGGGAAAGGGAACCGTCCAGCTGTCCTACACCGCTTTCGATGACCTGACGTCCGAACAGATCGCCTATGCGGCGGCCGACGCCGTTCACACCCTGTGGGTCGCAGACGCGATCCGGGTCGAGATCGAGTCCGCACGGCTCACCGAGATCTGCGACATCGAACAGAAGGCACGGCCGTTCCTCGACGAGATGGAACGGACCGGCATCCCCTTCGACTGGGAGGGCTGGAAGGCCGAACTGGCGAGGATCGAAGCCCAGCATCGCGAGGCGGTCGGGCGACTGGCTTCTCTCACGGGAGGAGGGCAGGGGACGCTCTTCGACGAGGTCGTCGAGCCGACGTGGAATCCCGCCTCCGACATGCAGGTTCGCGAGGTCCTGAACCGATGGGCGGAACGCGAGGTCCGGGCGTGGACCGCCGACCGCCACGGCGTTGCGCGGCTGCTCGACGACACCGACTCCTTGCGGGCCGGTGTGTTGCGCGAGATCGGAGGCGAACTGTGCGAAGCGCTGCTGGCGTACCGCAACCGGGCGAAGATCCTCACCACCTACGGCGACTCGATCGGCGAGCACGTGCATCCGGACGGGAGGCTCCGCCCCCAGTACCTCCAGGTCGTCGGAACCAACACCGGGAGACTCGCCAGCTACAACCCCAACGCCCAGAACTTCACGCCCAGAATGAAGCCCTACTTCCGGCCCCCTCACCCGGATCGGGTCTTCGTCCATGCGGATCTGAGTCAGGCCGAGCTCCGTTACCTCGCGCAGGTGGCGGAGGACGAGCCATTACGCGCTGCGTTCGCCCGCGGCGAGGACGTTCACGTCAGCACCGCTGCCGGCATGTTCGAGTTCGATCCTCGGGAGCTCCTGGCAAGCGACCCCGACCGGTTCAAACACTTCCGTCAGATCGCCAAGGCGTTGAACTTCGGCATCGCCTACGGCTCCGGTGCGGCTGCGCTCGCCCGCACGCTCACCGGTGAGGGGACACCGACGACCACCGATGAGGCGACCGAGCTGCTGGCCCAGTACCGCCGAACGTACCCGGGGACCGCCGCCTGGGCAGAGAAGCGGATCGCCGAGATCCGCACGATCAGCCATGAGACGGCGGCGATCGACTGGCCGATCACGATGCGGCTCGCCCGGGGCTTCCGCGACGTCCAAGCCATCCGACGGGAATTCCGTCAGACACAGAACCGGTGGCCGACCGCCGCGGAGATCGTCGAGCGTCACCCGGACCGCATGGCCCCGACCGACGATCTCGCCTCGGAGGTCGAATGGCTGCTTCGCTATCCGGCGCCGGTGGCGCTCGTCACTGGCGGAGAGCCGTTCCGATTCTCGAGCCGGACTCTGGCGGGCCGACGCCAACAGTTCGAGCTGCACCTGGACCGGCTGTTCCTGGGAGCAGTGATCGCTGCGATCCATTCGGACTCGCCGGGACTCGTGGAGGTTCGGAGCCGGTTCGAGCGCGAGCACGGAATCAGACTGGACACTGCTCGGCCGGGTGAGAGCCACCTGGAGAAGCAGTTCGAGGACCGAGCTCTCCGTCGCGTCTACGTCGAAACGATCGCAGCCGAGCTCGGTGAGCCGACTGCGCATGAGCTCCTCGGTCGCTCTGCCCGGGAGCGCGTCTCGGCAATGGTCAATGCCTGGCGCAACGCTCCGATCCAGGGCGGTGTCGCCGACATCATGCTGGCCGCCTACGCCGATCTCGACCAACGGCTTCGGCGGATTCCGAGTGCCCGGCCCGTCCAGACCGTGCACGACTCGATCGTGATCGAGTGCGATCGGGCCGACTCCGGGCGGGTGCTGATCGAGGTCCGTGAAGCGCTCGAATCCGCCTCGCGTCGGTTCTGCCCGGACGTGCAACCAAGGGCCGACGTCGATGTCCGCACCTCGCTCTCGGACGATGACGTATTGAAGGCGCCACTCACTCCGACAGGAGATCCTCGAGCCTGATCCCCAGATCGCGGCCGTCGATCAACCAAGGATCGGGTACGTGGTTTGGCGTCGATCCAACCGATCGTCAAACATCGCTCAAAGCCGTAGTGCATTGCAATTTGTCATAGGCCGTCGATACATTGCGGGCATGGTCGATGTAACGGAATCGAGGCAAGCGTTTTCGTGGGACGATCCCCGCTTCGACGAGTTCCTCGACCACGTGACGGCCATCCCGGAGCGGACTCAGGCCGACGAAGCGAAGAACGATGAGATAGATCACCTCACCCGACTGCCGATGGGCCCCGCCGCTGCAGCGTCCATTGCACTGCTCGAATCGGAGGGCATGGACGGATCGGGTCGGCTTCGTGCCCTGCAGGAACGCGTCAGAGCCCACTCACATTTCCAGGCGCTGATCTACGAAGACATGGCTGCGGTCGCCGATGCGTGCCACGATGCGGTGGATCCCGAATTGGCGTGGGAGGCAGCCTCATCCGAGATCCGCGCAGCACTCCGCCTCACCCGGAGAAGCGCGGACCACGAGCTCGATATGGCGCTCGCGCTGCGAGACCGCGTCCCGACGGTGCTCACTGCGCTCAAAGCCGGCCACATCGATCAACGAAGGGCTGCCGTCATCGTGCGCGGCACCGCCCACCTCACGGAAGAGGCTGCCCGCGCGGTCGCCGACGAGATCCTTGAATCGGCGCGACGCCTGACCACCGGCCAGCTCCGGGACCGACTCAGGAAGCTCGCTATTGACATCGACCCCGTCGACGCCGCTCGGCGGTACGAACACGCCACCGAACAGCGCCGTGTGGAGCTCGAACCGACCGAAGACGGAACCGGCAACCTGCTGATCCTCGACGCACCACCGGACCGTGTCGCCGCCGCCCGCCAGCACATCGACGCCATCGCACGAAGTCTCCGATCGCCGGGCGAGCAGCGCACGATCGACCAACTCAGGGCAGACGTGGCCCTCGACCTCCTCAGTGGCGAGAACCCCCAGGCCAACTCTGTCGCAAAGCGGCCGGCGCGTCGCGACGGCGGATCGGTGAACCTCACGGTGGACCTCGCCACGCTCGCCGGACTTCAAGACCGGTGCGGCGAGATCGCCGGCTTCGGTCCCGTCGTCGCCGAGATCGCCCGCAAGGTCGCCACGGCCCAACGAGGTTCGAGTTGGCGGTTCATCGCCACCGACTCCGACAGCGGCCAGCCGGTGGCCAATGGCATCACCCGCCGCAGACCGACCGCCGAGCAGTACCGGGCCGTGATCGCCGACCACCCCACCTGCATCTTCCCGGGGTGCCGCATGCCGGCGGTCGACTGTGACCTGGACCACCGCACCGCGTGGACCGACGGCGGCCCCACCATCGAAGAGAATCTCGCACCGCTCTGTAGGCACGACCACCGGCTCAAACACGAGTACGGCTGGAAGCTCGCCCGACTGCACGACGGTGATCACATGTGGACCAGTCCGCTGGGTCGCACCTACACGACCAGCGGACGTTCGCCCTGAAGCTGCGGCCCCCCGTCCGCCGACCCGGACAGCAGGATTCCCAACGGTCACCGAACACCGGCCGACGAAACATTCGAGCTGTGTGGGATCAGCTGTCGCTCTTCTGACCGTCCGTCACGAACCATTCACGCAGCCGGGTGAAGCCCTCGTCGATGCTCACGGTCGGGTACCACTCCAACGCTGCCCTCGTCTCGCTCTGGTCGAACCAGTGAGCGGTCGACAGCTGCTCGGCGAGGAACTCCGTCATCGGCGGATCCTCCTCCAGGCCTCGATACTCCCACCACCGCTCCGCCAGCCGTCCGCCGAGCCTGGCGATCGGTACCGGCACCTTGAGCCGCGGGGCATCGAGACCGGCTGCCGAGAGGATGCGTGTGATGAGTTCACCGATCGGGCGAGGCTCACCGTTCGACACGACGTAGGCGTGACCACGCAACCGATCCGCCCGATCGACCGCGGCAACCAAGGAGGCGGCGGCATTGTCGATGTAGGTGGTGTCGACCAGTGCGGCGCCCGAACCGACCAGGGCCATCCTTCCCGAACGCGCCCGGTCGACGATCCGTCCTACCAACTGCGTGTCTCCCGGTCCCCAGACGAGGTGCGGCCTGATCGCCACAACGCCGAATCCTGCATCGGCCTCCCCCAACGCGAGCCGCTCGGCCATCGCCTTGCTTCTGGCGTAGTGACCGCCGGCGCCTTCTGGGTCGGCCGGGCCGGCGCTCGCTCCCACCAGGGACGAGCCGCTGTGGGCGACCGATGGCGACGAGACGAACACCAGCCGGGAGACACCGGCGTCGCGGGCCGCCGACAGAACGGTGGCCGTCCCGGCCACATTGGTCCGCTCGAACTGCTCCCACGTGCCGACCACCCCGACCCGGGCGGCGAGGTGGACGACGGCGTCCGCTCCTGTCATCGCCGAGTCGACAGCAGCCCTGTCGTTGACGTCCCCGAGTACCTCGGGGAGCCCGAGCTCGCTCGGTCGGCGTTGCAGCACCGTCACATCGTCCCCGCGTTCGCTGAGCAGTCGTGCAGTCGCCCCGCCCAGCAGACTCGTGCCGCCTGTGACCAGGACCTTCACAATTGTCCGAACCGTCCGCCGGCGAGCACGGCGTCGGCCCACTCGGCGACTCGAAGTCGATCGATCTTCGAGTTGTGACGCTTGTCCACGGGAAGCTCAGGGACCTCCAGGACCGCAGCGACATCCACGGTGGCGACGGACCGAACTCGATCCGCCAACGTGGCGTCGGCCAAGCGCGGACGCCGTGGGGGATTCTCGGTGGCGACGACCACCACGACTTGCTGCCCACCTTCCGGCCCAGCACCGACCGCAGCTGCGAGGTCGATGCCGTCGACGGAGCCCACTGCGTGCTCGATCGCCACCGGTGTGACTGGGCCCGCTCCGGTGGAGATGACGTGAGCCAGCCGGCCCTCGATCCACAGCCGTCCATCGCCGTCGAGTCGGCCGACATCGCCGCTGCGATGGAAACCGGTTGGTTGGGCCGAGAGATACTGCGTCACCCACAGTCGGTCGTAGCCGTCCTTGACGTGGGCCGCCCCGATCAAGACCTCACCCGTCACGCCGGGAGCCGTTCCCGGCTCCCCGATCGGGCGCCCGTGTTGGTCGAGTGGATCGATCAGGATCGACACGCCCTCGACCGGTTGCCCGACGCAGACGCCTGCACCATCACCGGCCGCGAGGATCTCACTCAGGGAGATGTCCGCCACGGGGAGCACCTCCGTCATCCCGTATGGGGTGTGCGCCTCGGCATTGGGCATGAGTCGGGTCGCTCTCTCCAGGACGCTGCGAGGTACCGGCGCCCCTGCGGACATCAGCAGCCTCACCCGGTCCAGGGCCGATTGCTGAGCGGGCGACAGCTCGTCGGCGGTGCGGGACACGTTCACCAGTGCGGCGGGCGAGGCGAAGACCAAGCTGGCCCTGATCGCCTCCGCTGCGTCGGCGAGGGCCGACGCATCGAGGCTGCCGGGAGCGGTGATCTCCATGTCGGGCACCACCGAGGAGATGCCCATCGCAGGGCCGTACAGGGCGAAGGGTGCAAAAGCAGCAACCAGACGATCCGTGGGCTCGATGCCGTAGATCTGCATCAATGCATCACGCTGGGCCTGAGCCTGGCGGTGTCGATAGCGCACCCCTTTGGCAGGCCCGGTCGCGCCAGAGGTGAAGACCACGATTGCGAGATCCTCCGGCCCAGGCTGCGGTGGCGCCGGCGTGCCCTCACCCAGTTGGCGGAGCACGTCGAGAGAAGACCAGACACCGATGACTCTGCGTGTCGCGTCGCTCATCGAGGACACGGAGATACGCCGTCCGGGCCAGTCGAGTGCCCGAGCCGCGGCCAGTGCCTTCGGGATCCCGATCAGATAGTCGGGAGCAGCGCTCTGGAGCGCCCGGCCCATTCCACGCACGCCCAACCCGGCGTCGGCGACGACCGCGACCGCTCCCATCTTCCAACAGGCATAGAGACACACGGTGAGGTCGACTCCCGGCGGAACCAGCATCGCCACCCGGTCACCGAGACGGACACCGGCACGGTGAAGCCCGGCGGCCACCCGGTCCACATCGACGGCCAGCTCGGCAAACGAGACGCTCCGACCGCGACCGTTCTCGTCCATCTCGACGACGGCGTCGTCGCCGTCGCCGGCACGTCGCTCGAGTCCACCCCACAGCGGCGCCCGTTCGATCCACTCACCATGCGGCGCCGGATCTCGGTCGAGTTGCCCGACCCAGGCCGACACGGCACCCGTGACATCGGCGTCCTCGGGGACATAGTGACGGGCACCGACGAATCGATGGGTATCCGCCTGCGGAAGCCGCGCCTCGAGATCGTGGAGATAGAGATCCGAGAACACTGGGTCCGAAGGCCCCCACAGCAGGAGGGCAGGGACGTCAGCGAGCTCCTCCAACCCGGCAGCCACAGCGTCCAGCGTCGATGCCGAGGGATGGTCCGGCTCGAGGGGGATGTCCGAGACGAACTCCGCAACGGCAGCGCGCCGCTCGGGCGTTGCGTAGGGAGCCAGGTACGCATCACGAACATCCGCAGACGGCCGGCGCCGCGACATGTCGGCGGCGCCCCTCACGAACGCCGACGTCTTCCGTGCGACGGTGTCGAGCACCGGGGCCGACCGAGCGATCCGGATGATCGCGGGTGCCGCCGCTCCGGCGGGCTGATGGACAGCGGTGTTGGCCAGCACGATTCCCGCCAGCAGATGGCGGCGGCGTTGAGCCCAGCCGAGCGAGATCGGCCCGCCCCAGTCGTGGGCGACTGTCACCACCGGGCCATCGAGCCCGATCTCGTCGGTCAGCGCAACCAGATCGTCGATCCGTTGCTCCAGGCGTCGAGTGGTACCGGTTCGCTCGGAGTAGCCCATGTCGAGGTGATCGGGCGCAATCACTCGGGCTCCGGTCGGGGGGCGGGCGAGCAGGTCGCGCCACAGATAGGACCACGACGGGTTCCCGTGCACGCACAACAGCGTGATGGCCGGATTCGGTTCGGCGTTGTCCAGAACGTGAAAGGTTCGTCCTGAACCGTCGAGACCGGGAACGGTCACGAGCCGGGACCAGGCCGGATCGAGTTCAGGCAGGTTCGGCGGCGGCACGGTGGCCGCCGCCCGAGGGCCCGATGTCACCAAACGACTTCGGTCGCCATCGCGTTGATACCGGATCCGATCCCCAGCATCAGCACACGGTCGCCGGGGCTGAGCGAATCGACATGCTCGGCGAGCGTGATCGGGACCGCCGCCGGCCCGACGTTGCCCAGGGTCGGGAACGTCAGCGGCGCCTTGGCAGGATCGATGCCGAGTACCTCACACATCATGGACGTGTGCACCTGGGAGACCTGATGCAGGATGTAGTGGTCCATCTCCAGCCAGCCGCGACCGTCGGCGTCGGCCCACGCTCGCTTGGCGAGAAGAAGGCCTGCATCCAGCAGCGCCTTGGTGTCGGTCCGCATCTGGTCGAGATCACCGACGCAGATCTTGTGGTGGCTGCTGTCGGCCTGGCTGATCCCGCCAACGACCCGATGGCTTCCCGGATTCTCCGAGTGCCTGCCCAGCACCATGGCGGCTCCGCCCGACCCGAGCGTGAGAGAGGCGAACTCTGCGAAGAGGTCCTCAATGGTGGTGTCGGTTGAGGCCAGGCGCTCCAGTGTCGCCTCCTGGGTCTGCCGGCTTCCTTCGCCGTCGACGATCAGTGCGTAGTCGATCTGGCCGCCGTCGATCATCGAGCCTGCGAGCTGGATGGCGTTAAGGAAGCCGAGGCAGGCATTGGCGAGGTCGAAGTTCAGACAGGAGCTCGGCAGATCCAGCATGTGGTGGACCGCAACGGCAGCGGAGGGCTCGAGGTGGTCTCGACACACCGAGGTGTCGATGAGGAGGCCGATCTGCGACGGATCGACTCCGGCCTCGTCGAGGGCCTTGCGGCCGGCGCTCGCAGCCACCTCGGCGAAGGTCGTGCCTTCGGGCCACCACCGGCGTTCCCGGATTCCCGCCAGGCTCTCGAGGAGTCCTGGCTGGGTCCCGAGGCGCTCGTAGGTGGCGCTCAGCTTCACGTCGAAGTCGGTGGATGTCACGACCTCGGGCGCATGCACGGCTGCGACCGAGACGATCGCCGTGTCGGAATGGGTGTGGGTTGCGCTGGCGCTCATCGATGTCTTCCTAAA
>CBDTXZ010000130.1:0-8674 GCA_965364515.1 uncultured bacterium | reverse complement strand
GACAGGAACTCGGCCCGGAGGAGGAACCGCAGTTGGCCGCTGTTCATCTCCGGTATCAGGACCTTCTCGAACCGGTCGAGTACGTCTCCGAGGTTCGCCGGGAACGGGTGAAGGTGTCTGAGGTGGGTGGTTGCGACTTTCTCGCCCCGCTTGCGCAGGTTGCGGGCCGCAGCCGTGATCGGTCCATGCGTCGAACCCCATCCGATCACCAGCACCCTGGCGTCCTCGTCTCCTTCGACGGCGACTGGCTGGATGTCGTTGGCGATGTTGTCGACTTTCCAGGCTCGAGTGTCGGTCATCAGCTGATGGTTGTTCGGGTCGTACGACACGTTCCCACTGATCGAGTCCTTCTCGAGTCCGCCCAGCCGATGCTCGAGCCCCGGGGTGCCCGGGATCGCCCATGGCCGGGCGAACGTTTCCACGTCTCGCATGTACGGCAGGAACTTGCCGTCCGGGCCGTTCGGTCGGTTGGCGAACGTCACCCGGAGATCGGGGAGGTCCTCGACGTCGGGCAGCTTCCACGGCTCGGTGCCGTTGGCGACCTGGTTGTCAGACAGCAGGATGACCGGCGTCATGTACTTGAGCGCCAAACGGGCGGCCTCGAGCGCAGTGTCGAACGCATCGGACGGAGACGCCGCAGCCACCACGGGCAGCGGGGATTCCCCATGACGACCGAACAGCGAGAACAGGAGATCTGTCTGTTCCGGCTTGGTCGGCATGCCAGTCGAGGGGCCTGCGCGCTGGACATTCACCACGATCATCGGGAGCTCGGCCATCATCGCCAGCGAGATCGCCTCGGACTTCAGCGCAATGCCGGGGCCCGAGGAGCCTGTGACGGCCAGCGACCCGCCGAATGCAGCGCCGATCGTGGAGCCGACGGCTGCGATCTCGTCCTCGGCCTGGAACGTGCGTACGCCGAAGTTCTTGTGGCGGGACAGTTCATGGAGCACATCGGAGGCGGGAGTGATCGGGTAGGTGCCGTAGAACAGTGGAAGGTTGGCCTGCTGGGCGGCGGCGATCAACCCCCATGCGAGCGCCGTGTTGCCGTTGACGTTGGTGTAGGTGCCCTTTTCGAGAGGAGCCGGCTTGACGACGATTGTCGATTTGGTGGCCTCGGTGGCGAACCCGAAGGTGTAACCGGCCTGCAGCGCAGCGATGTTGGCGGCGGCGACCTCGGGCTTGTTGGCGAACTTCTGGTTGACCCACTCGGTGGTTGGATCGGTGGGACGGTTGAACAGCCAGCTGAGCAGGCCGAGGGCAAAGAAGTTCTTCGACCTGAGCACGTCGCGACCGGAAACGCCGGTGTCCTTCACGGCCTCCTTGGTGAGCGACTCCATCGGGACCTTGATGACCTTGAAGCCGCTGAGCGTGTCGTCCTCGAGCGGGTTCGCCTCGTACCCGGCCTTCGAGAGGTTGCGTTCCACGAACGCCTCCTCGTTGAGAATCACCGTTCCGCCCTTCCGCAGGTCGGGGAGGTGCTTCTTGAGAGCGGCCGGGTTCATCGCCACCAGGCAGTCGGGGTTGTCGCCGGCGGTGAGGATGTCGTCGTGCGCGATCTGGATCTGGAACGAGCTCACACCCGGGAGCGTCCCGGCAGGAGCCCGGATCTCGGCAGGAAAGCTCGGAAGGGTTGCGAGGTCGTTGCCGAACACTGCAGAGGCATCCGTGAATCTGGATCCTGCCAGCTGCATTCCGTCGCCGGAATCGCCGGCCATTCGGATCACGACGCGATCCATTTCGGTTGTCTCAGTGGAAACATCGAGTGTGGCGGTTTCGTCGCTCACAGCATGTCACTTTCGTTGCGAAGGAGAATGGGAGACTTCGGGCGTTGTACTCCACCCGGCCCAACGAGGAGGAAGTGTACGCCGATGGTCGGATAATCCCAGGTTCTCCGGATCGGTCGGACTCAGATCTGGGGGTCTCGCATCACGCCGTGCTCCACCAGCGTGGCAGCCACGTCCAGCAGTCGATGTTCTGACCATTCCGGCCCGATGATCTGCAGTGCGGGCGGAGGTGCTCCATCGGTCGCCAAGGGCCCTACGAGAGCCGGACCGCCACTGACATTGACCAGCGCCGTGAAGTACGACAACGCCTTCCGGTAGAAGACATCACCGCCGATCGTGGGCACCATGTCCTGTCCGATCGTCTTCGACGTGACACCGGTCGCCGGGGTGATCACCAGATCGTGCGATGCGAACAGATGCTCGAATCGTCGCTGAACCTGAACCCGCCAGGCGTGCGCCGCGACGTAGTCGTCGCTCCCGAGCCCCATCGCGTACTCGAGGCGCTCGTACACATCGGCGCCGTATTCCCGACCCTCCTCGAACCAATCCCGGTGGACCGATGCGGCTTCGGCGGCGCTCAGGTCGACCAGGTGGCCCGGGAGAGCGATCAACGGGTCCGTCACGGTCTCGACATCCGCTCCGAGCGCGCTCAAGCGCGTCACGGCCTCTGCAAAAGCCTCGGCGACCGGCTCGGAGGTCGGGGCGTCGTCGATCCAGGGGAGTGGTATCGCGATGCGGATTCCGCTCAAATCGGGTCGGGCGCTGCCCGGGCTCGTCTGGGGGCGAAGCGCCGACCACGGATCTCCGGAGTCGTATCCTGACATCACCTGATACGCGACTACGAGGTCTCCGACCGTTGATGCGATGGGGCCGACGGTGTCGAGTGATGCAGCCAAGGGGAACACTCCGGTGAGAGGGATCCGTCCGTGGGTCACTTTCAGGCCGTACACCCCGCAGAGCGCCGCCGGCACTCTGACCGATCCGCCTGTGTCGGTCCCGATTGCGATCGGGACCTGGCCGGCTGCGACAGCCGCAGCGGAGCCACCCGACGAGCCGCCGGCAGATGTGTTGGTGTCGATCGGGTTGCGAACCGGGCCGAACCACGGATTCTCCGAGGAGAACCCGTAGGCGAACTCGTGCAGGTTCGTGCGGGAGACGATGACGGCCCCGGCGGCCTCCAATCGCTCGACCACCGTCGCCGAGTGTTCGGGGACAGGGGCATGAAACGAGGACCCAGAGGTGGTGGGGCGTCCCTCGTGATCGATGATGTCCTTCAGGGCTATCGGCACGCCCGCGAGCGGTCCGGAGGTCTCTCCTGCCTCATCGAGCGCGTCTGCTCGCTCGAGGGCGCGTTCTCCATCGATCAGGATGGCCGTGTTCAACCGTTCCTGTTGGGCTTCGATGGTGATGATGCTCCCGTGCACCGTGTCTCTGACCGTGCGCTCGCCCCTGCGGAGCTGTGCGACGAGTTGGGTGGCGGGCAGCATTCGTTCACTCGCTCCAGGACGGTGTCTGGTCGGAATCGAAGAAGCCGATCCACAGTTTTCCTGGTGGGACGACCATGGTCTGGCCGTCGGAGGTCAGTGTGAAGGTGTCGCCGAGACCAGAACGGCTCCAGGACCCTTCGACGACTCCGCCGTCGGCAAACACATAGGCGTTGCCTGAACCGACGGACTCCACGGCCTTGGCCGGGCCGCCGCCGGGTGGTGGGCTCATGGTGTAGGTCGTCATCTCAAGCACGACGATGGTCTCGGCCCACATCTGCTCGGCCGAGCCATCCGGCAGGATCCAGCTGTGGACCGCTCCGTTGGTCGTCTTCACATACTTCTCGCCGTCCCATTGCCACCTGACCACCAGGCCCGATGCGAAGGGCAGTGTGATCTCTGTCGCTGCTGCGGCATCAGCCGGCATGTCACCGAAAGCCCACAGCGGCTGCGGCGGGGTGTCGTCGTATCCACGGTTGTCGGCGAACACCCGAAGTGCGTTCGTGTCGCCGTAGAGGTTGTGTGGCGCCCTCCGAGCGCTGGATCGGAACGTCTGTGGTCGTCCGACCTCGCCGATGATGCCGGTGCCCGTGTCACGCACCAGTGCCGTGACCCAATCCTGACCTCCCGACGTCACCAGCGGTGCGTCGAACAGTCGAGCGAGCTGGCCGTCCGTCGGGCGCATCGACCGGATCGGACCGACGGCCTCTGCGTCACCCGTGTGGAAGACCGCTGCGAGGCGGGTGGTGCCCTCGACCATGAGCTCGATGACGGCATCGGCCTCGGACAGGCCGCTCTGGGGTCGGGCGTTCGGGTGGTTGTCGATCTTCACGACGAGAGCCCGGCGGTCGAGAACCGTCTCGTCCTCGACCACCGTGCCGTTGATCGGCGACGCGGGGCCGTCAGGTGAGGGTGCCTCGGTGGTGGTCGTCGTGGCCCGAGTGGTGCTGGTGGTGGTCGCCTGGGTCGTCGTGGTCACCGGTGTGGTGGTGGTCGTGGTCTCGACGGCGTCTGCGCCGGAACATGCGACGAGCGCGAGTGAAGCAACCAGGAGGATGGTGGAGCGCATCCCCACCATGCTAGATCGGTTTGCGGTGAGCGGGATTCGTCGGCGGCCGGCTACGCCCGATCGAAGCCTCCGACCACGGGCAGGTCGCCGGGCACGGAATCCGGATCGTCGACGGCGATCGCGAGTTCGACGCCATCCAGTGAGCTCCGTAGGACGTACAGCGCCTCGATGTTGACGCCGGCATCGCCGAGTTGTCGGGTCACGCGCGCCAGCGTGCCTGGCTCGTCGGTGACCAGGGTGGTCAGGACTCGGTGCTCGGTGTTCACGAGACCTGCCTCGGCGAGGACGTGACGCGTCGTGGTCTCGTTGTCGGTGATCAGTCGAACGACCCCATTGCCGTTCGCCCCCCATGCGCTCATCGCCTCGATGTTGATACCGGCGTCGCCGAGCACGTCCGTCAGCGCGGAGAGCGCCCCCGGGTGGTTGTCCAGCCGGACTACGAACTCGATCATGGAACCACCATACGCGGGTTGCGCGGCACGCGTCGTCCCGACTCGCCTTCGCGTCGAGGTCTCCAAGGCCAGCCCGCGGATCTGCTCCTGCGAAGCGCGGCCCCCGCGCTGTCAGCCATCGGCGATCGGCCATCGGCGTGTCTGCGATCGTCGGAAGCCGAGAGCCGAAAGCCGACGGCAGTCGGGCCGAGGCAACCGCACATCCGTCCGTGGTTGCAGCTGCTTGTCTGTGTTGCGGCCTCGTGAAATGGCGACCGAGGCCGCCGTTTCTGCGTGTCCCGGCCTACATTGCGCCTGTGGGATTGTTCGATGGATACACATCAGATGGGTTCTCCGAGATCGGGGAGCCGAGTTCGATTCGGCCCCACTACTCGCGCCTGATCGAGCGGCTCGAGCAGTTCGGTCCCGATGAGTTCGCCGATCGAGTTCGAATGTGCGATACGACGTTTCAGCGTCAGGGCATCACGTTTGCCGTGTATGGCGCCGAGGAAGGAACCGAACGCGTGTGGCCCCTCGATCTCCTTCCGCGCATCATCCCTGCGGACGAGTGGCAGCATGTCGAGGCTGGTCTGAAGCAGCGGGTCCGCGCGCTGAACGCGTTTCTCGACGACGTCTACGTGGGGGAGCAGGCCTCCCTCAACGAGGGCATCGTCCCGCGTTGGCTGGCCGAGTCCGCCGACGGCTACCTGCCCGAGGTCCAGGGTATCGAGGTTCCCGAAGGCTCCCGGTGTGGCATCTCCGGGATCGACCTCGTACGTGACGACGAGGGGGTCTATCGAGTTCTCGAAGACAACCTGCGCGTCCCGAGCGGCATCTCCTACGTGATCGAGAATCGCATCGCCATGACCCGAGTGTTGCCGGTGGCGTTCTCGAAGTATCGCGTTCGCCCGGTCGGGCACTACGGGGCGAGCCTATCCAAGGCGCTGCGCCAATCTGCGCCTGCAGGTATCTCTGATCCTACGATCGTCGTGCTCACACCCGGTCCGTACAACTCGGCCTACTTCGAGCATGCCTTTCTCGCCCGCCAGCTCGGTGCTCAGCTCGTCGAGGGCCGTGATCTGGTCGTCCGTGATCACTCCGTGTACATGCGTACCACACACGGGCTGCGCAACGTGGACGTGATCTATCGTCGGGTGGGGGACGAGTTCATCGATCCGGTCGTGTTCCGCCCCGATTCTGCTCTCGGTGTGCCAGGTCTCATGTCGGCAGTCCGCGCCGGCACCGTCACGTTGGCGAACGCCGTCGGGAACGGGGTCGCCGACGACAAAGGCATCTACCCGTTCGTGCCCGAGATGATCCGCTATTTCCTCGATGAGGAGCCGATCCTCCCCAACGTCACCACCTATCTGCCATGGGAGCCCGATCAACTCGACGAAGTGCTCTCCCGCCTCGACGAACTCGTCGTCAAACCCGTTGCGGAGGCCGGGGGCAAGGGAATCGTCATCGGACATCAGGCCGACGAGGAGACGTTGCGCCGCACCGCTGAACAGCTCCGCGCCGATCCCCGTGGCTACATCGCACAGGAGGTCGTCCAATTGAGCACGCATCCGACGTTTGTCGGTGGGCGCCTCGGGCCACGTCACATCGATCTCCGGCCGTTCGTGCTCTCGGGTGGTGGCGACATCGAGGTCATCCCCGGTGGTCTCACCCGGGTCGCGCTCCGGGAAGGGTCTCTCGTGGTGAACTCGTCGGCGGGTGGCGGATCGAAGGACACCTGGGTGTTGGTGGGCGACCAATGATGCTCTCACGTCACGCGGAGGACCTCTTCTGGGTCGGTCGCTACATGGAGCGGGCAGAGAACACCGCCAGGATGCTCGATGTCACCTACCACTCCGCGCTCGAGGCGGGTTCGGATCGAACGGCAGACGAAGTGTGGGGAGATCTGTACGCCATCCTGATGCTCGATGATGACGAGACGGAGGGGCTCAGTGGAGGCCGGGCGTTGATCTTCGACTCGACGCTTCCGTTCTCGATCCGATCAACGGTCACCAAAGCGCGTGAGAACACGCGGGGGACCCGGGAGCTCGTCTCTGCAGAGGTCTGGGAGGCCGTCAACTCGCTCCATCTGGAACTCCAGCGGTCGGCCTCGACCGAGATCCACGACGACCGTCCGTACGACGTGCTGCGGGTCGCCAAGACGTGGGGTCAGACGTTCGCCGGTGCGGTCTACACGACGATGGCCCGCGGCGATGGCTTTCGGTTCATCCAGATCGGTCAGATGCTCGAGCGGGCGGTGACCACCGTTCGCACCCTCCAGGTGTGGAATCAGCGTTTGAGCACCCATCCGGCGGTATCTGCTCATGCCGAATGGGTCAAGCTGCTCAAGTCGGTCTCCGGTCACGAGGCATATCTCCGGACCCACCGTGCCCAGATCACCTCGGGTCGCGTGATCGATTTCCTCACCCAGTCGGTCGATTTCCCAAGGAGCGTCGTGTTCTGCCTGCGCGCCGCCGAGGACAACCTGGTTCCGATGGTCATCGGGGAGACCGGCGTCGGTGCGAGGCGCCTGCTCGGTCGGGTCCGCTCGACGGCGGAATTCTCCGAGCCCTCGACATTGGACCACCACGGCCTCGCGGAGCTGCTCGGTCACATCGAGCAGGAGATCCTGCGGGTCGGCATCGAGATCGACCGGGCGTTCTTCCGGCCGGGCTCGGCCATCATGCACGCCTACGAGGCCTTCTGATGCACCTCGACATCCGGTACGTGACCCGTTTGGTGTACCCCACCCCGGTGTGGGAGTCACAGAATCTGCTCAGGGCGAGCCCGATCGACTCGGAGACCCAGAAGCGGCTCACGTACGACCTCGAGATCGAGCCCGCGGCCGAGTCCCGCTGGTATATCGACAGGTGGGGCACCCGAGTGGACACTTTCGGCGTCTTGGATCCGCACACGGAGCTGGTCGTGACCGTCAACACGTCGGTCGAGACCGCCGAGCCGGAGCAGCCTTCGAGTGGAGCCACCCTGCTCGATCTGTACGAGGAGAACCGCGATGGGCGGCTGTGGATCTTTCTGAACACCAGTCGCCACACCGAGTGGGAGGGTGAGATCGTCGACGTCGCAGGCGAGGTGGCGGCGGGATCAGACGACCTCGTCTCTGCCGTCCGGGACATCATGTCGATCGTCAACCGCCACCTCGACTACCGGCCCGGCGCGACCGAGATCGGCGTCACACCGGCAGCCGTGTGGGCTCAGGGTGCCGGCGTGTGCCAGGACTACGCACACGTCATGATCGCCATGCTCCGCAGCCAGGCGATCCCGGCTCGCTACGTGTCCGGCTACTTCTACGCCACCGACGTGACGGGTGGCGGCACCCCCGAGACTTCGGAGATCACCGTACAGACTCACGCCTGGGTCGAGGTTTGGGTTCCGGGCCACGGCTGGTGGGCGATCGACCCGACCAACGACCAGGCCGCAGGAGAACGCCACGTCACCGTGGGTCAGGGGCGCGACTACGACGACGTCCTTCCGATGCGCGGCGTCTACTTCGGCGACACGGATCACGCTCTCGCAACCCACGTTGTCATGTCCGTCTCGGGCTTCGGTGCTCGAACCATCCCCGAGATCGACCCCGACCTCCGCCCGATCGATCAGTCACAATGACACTGAGGGGACTGAATCCCCTCGAACCCCAACGCCCGGTGTGTCGTGTGGTTTGCTCCGTCTGGCAGCAACGGTGGGTTCGGTTCGGTGTCGAGCTGTCACGTTGAGGGGACTGAATCCCGTCGAACCGCAACGCCCGGTGTGTGGTGTGGTTTGCTCCGTCTGGCAGCAACGGTGGGTTCGGTGCGGTGTCGAGCTGTCACGTTGAGGGGACTGAATCCCGTCGAACCGCGACGCCCGGTGTGTGGTGTGGTTTGCTCCGTCTGGCAGCAACGGTGGGTTCGG
>CBDTXZ010000129.1:0-8721 GCA_965364515.1 uncultured bacterium | reverse complement strand
CCGGTGAGATGGAGGTTGAACTCGTCCATCGGGATGACCTGGCTGTAGCCGCCACCGGCGGCGCCGCCCTTGATCCCGAAGGTCGGCCCCATCGACGGTTGCCGTATCGCTGCAATGGCGTTCTTGCCGATCTTGCCCAATCCCTGGGCGAGCCCGATGGTGGTCGTGGTCTTGCCTTCACCGAGCGGAGTCGGGGTGATTGCGGTGACGTCGATGTACTTGCCCTTTGGTTGGGCGCCGATGCGTTTGAGCGCGTCGAGATGCACCTTTGCTTTGGTGTCGCCGAAGGGGATGACCTCGTTTGGGAGAAGCCCGATCCTCTCGGTGAGGCTCGAGATCGGCTCGACCGTCGCGGCGCGAGCGATGTCGATGTCGCTGGGAACTGTCACTGAGGCTTCCTCGGTTGATGTGCGGCGACGATACCCCGCAGTGATTCCACCATGCGGTGCGAATCCGCATGGTGGAAGCCCTTGCCGGCGCCGCTTGGCGCCGTGGAATGACTAGTCATGGTGGCGACCACGGTTTTGGTGCTGCCCGAGACGGCCCGTCGGGTGGATCCTGTATGCCATGAAGACGACGTCGACGAACACGACCCCCGACCCGGTGGCCTCGCTCGTCGTGTTCTGGACGATGGTGCTGATGCTCGTCGTCCTGATGGTCGGCATCTTCGAACTCGGGAAGGCCTTCCTCGCCTACGCGGCGTGATCGTCGCCAAGGCTCACAGTCGCCCCGGCCGTCGCCAGTACCGGAGACCGATTCGGTATGCCCCATCGACGGGTACCGGTCCGAACGACCGAGAATCGGCGTGGGTGGATCTTCGGTTGTCGGACAGAACGAACATCCTGCCGGGCAGCACATCGAAGCGCCCTGCCTCGACCAGCGGCTCGCGGTAGGCATCGTCATACGGGACGCCGTCGATCGTTCCGGCGTCGAGATCGATGACGCCGGCGGTCGCGACCACCCGTTTGATCAACCAGAACCGGGGGCGCTGGGGGTGCTCGAACGCGACGACATCGCCGGGTTCAGTGGCTTGGACCGGCCATCCGATCACGAAGTCGCCGGGGGAGAGTGTCGGCGACATCGACTCGCCCTCGACCTCGAATCTGCGGAATCTCATCACCCTCCGGTACGGCTGGTCCCGGGGCGGGAGTATGGTCGGTAGGACGCAATCGATGGAGGTAACCCATGGGTCTGTTCCGACCCACAACCGTTGCACACGCCCACTGCGATCTCTACTGCGGGGTGTACGACCCTGCACAGGCGAAGATCGAGGCGATGTCCGTCTGGAAGTCCGCTCAGAAGTATCACGACTCCGACGACGAGGTGTTCAAGGCACGGGCCATCAGCATCAAGGAAGAGCGCGCCGAGCTGACCAAGCACCACCTGTCGGTGCTCTGGACCGACTTCTTCTCTGCCGATCATCGGTCTGAGTTCCCCAACCTCGACGACCTGTTCTGGCGGGCGATCCACCAGGCCGGTGTCGCCAAGAAGTCGGTCGATCCAGCGGACGGCGAGAAGCTGGTCCAGCTGATCGACGAGATCTCCGAGATCTTCTGGCAGACCGAGAAGGCGAAGGGGATGGGCGTCTACCCGCCGTCCTGATACCCGTTCGCTCTCGATGAAGGCCGCCTTCGGGCGGCCTTCATCGCGTCAGGAGCCGCCAGGCAGCCGCCCGCGAATGCTGGTCACGATCCGTTCCGCCCAGGTGAATCGCCGGGCCAGGACGGAAATCCCGGCGGCGATCGGAATGATGCCGGGAAGAACCGGGAGAAGGATCCCGACGACACCCACGGCGATGAGGCCGAGCCCGAGCGTCGAGAGCCCAGCCGTCGAGAGCCATGATCGAATCTGCATGTCGCCACGATGCCACATCGGTGGAGTTGTGCTCGCAGTCACACGGCGTCGACGTTGTAGGAGGCGGTCGATCGCTCGATCACGAGCGAGGCAAGCGTCGATGCCGTCTCCTCAGGCAGATCGACGATGCGGATCGGCGACCGTCCTCCGGCTGTGTCGATCGACACAGACGCCAGCCCGAGCCTGCGCTGAAACGGGCTCCTGCGTACGGCGATCGTCTGGACCTTTGGCAGTGGGACACTCCACCAGCTCCGAGTGAGGACCCCCTCTCGAGTCACGATGTGGCCTTCGGTCAGCCGATAGCCGAGCGAACGGAACCTGGCGCGGGCATACCACGTTGCCACCGCCACGGCCAGGACGGGGGGGAGGATCCAACCCACCGGGCCGGAGTCGGCGAGAACGAATACGGTCGCAGCCGCCGGGAATGCCAGCAGAAACAGGGCACGAAGCAGCCCACGGCGGATCGTCAGTCGTGACACGGACTCCAGCTGCTCGATCTCTTCTCGTCGCGGCCCGAGCACGCGTGCGGCGAGGTCGAGTGTGTGCCCACCTGCGGCGATCGGCGTGAGAACTCCGGCGCCACCTCCGTCACCCCCCGGGGAGCCGGCGGTCTCTGCCACGGCCGAGGCGTATCCGACCATGCGCCGAAGCAATGGTTGCTCGATCCGGACGGCCTGGATGCGATGGAGCGGTGACGAGGCCTGGAACCGCGACAGCATGCCGTGGCTCCTCCGAAGCTCTCCGTTGGTGAGCACGAGCTGGAACTCGAAGTACCGAAGGATCGTCGCAGCGATGGAGGCGATCCAGCCGATGACGAGCGCAGCAGCCACGAGAACGGCTCCCGCCAGGATCGCTCCGGAACTGGTCGAGAAGGGCTCTGCAACTGCTGGGAACCATCGCTGGATTATGTCGGTCGTGTTGTCGGTGGCGTCGTCGAACACCTGAAAGGCGGAGCCGGCCAGGACCGCCAGCGCACCGATCCGGTTGGCGGTGGCTCCGCCGATGACGAGATCGCGGAAAGGGGTGGTGCTCAGCACTTCCTCGTCGGCCGCCATCTCGACCTCGGCGCCGCGCCGAGCCCCCAGCCAACTCTCGACCGCCTCGACCTCGCTCTCGGACAGATAGCGCAACGACAGCTCGGAGCCGGAGCCTCCGGCGGTCTCGGCCTTCAACTCGTAGACCCCAACCAGGCGTGAGAGCAGCGTCTGATTCCGATCGATTCGCTGGATCCGATCGATCGGGATGGTCCGGTCGTCCACCTGGAGGAGACCCGATCGAACCCGAAGCCGGTCACCCTCGACCCACCAGCGTTGACGGAGCCACGCCACGACGCGGGCGCCGGCGAACAACATCACCAGGCCAACGGCACTGATGAGCGACTGGAACCCGTCACCGGCCCGAAAGGCCAGGACGACCACCAGCGGAAGGAGGAACTGGCGGAGAACCTCTACGGCCGTGAGGATCGGCGTCCATGGATTGGTCCGCCGTGGCTGGGTGAGGTCGATCACCGGGCGATCAGGGCCTGTCTCAGGGCCTCGGCCCGTTCCGAGGTGAGTCCGGGGATTGCTGCGTCCGCCTCTCTCGTGCCTGCTGTGTAGATGGACACCTGCCGGAGGTTGAAGAATCGGTCGACGGGTCCGCTGGACAGGTCGACGTGCTGGACCCTGACCCGCGGGACGACCCTCGTCAACTTGAACACAACGCCACGATCGATGACGAGTTCGCTCTCATCGAGTTCCCATGACCAGGCCCGGTAGCGGGTCGTGGTCCTCCACGCCGACAGGGCGAGAAGTGCCACCAGTGTGAGCGCGGTGATCAGCCCGGTCCGGGTTGGGAGCAGGAACAGGTCGAGTTGCAGCACGATGAGCGTGGCGACCGCGGATGGGATCAGGTATCCAACGAACCACACCCACCGCACGGCAGATGACAGCATCTGTCGCTCGAAGGTCATGGGGGGAGTGGGGGCGGGTCGTTCCGGCTCACCCTCCGGGTCCGGGTCGTCCGGCCCGGCGGGCACGATCTGGTCGATCGCGTCGTCGAGCGGAGCCTCGAGCGGGTCTTCAATTCCCCCGTTCTCGATCGTCATTCGTCCAGTGCGTCCGGTTCCAGTTTGGTGAAGAGCGGCTTGACCCGGGCCAGGGAATGACCGCCGGGGAGCTCGGGGCGATCCCAGCCGGAGACCCTGTCCAGACCCAGCATCTCACCGAGCCGGTCGGAGGTGAACGGCAGATAGGGGGTGAGGGCGACTCGGAGACCACTGATGGCCTGCAGCGCCGTCCAGAGCACGGTGCCGCCCCGCTCGCGGTCGGTCTTGAGGACCTTCCATGGCTCCTCGGCGTTCAGGTAGGCGTTGACGGTCTGAGCACCGTCCATCGCCCTTCGCAGGGCACTCCGCAGCTCGACGCGCTCGATCGCCGCAGCCACCTCGCTCAGTGTCTGGTCGGTCTCGGTGATGATCCGCAGGTCCGATTCCGTGAGCTGCCCGGGTTTCGGCACCGTTCCGTCGAAGTTCTTGGAGGTGATCGACAGCACCCGGTTGACCAGGTTGCCCCAGGTAGCGACCAGCTCCTCATTGACCCGTGCGATCATCTGCTCGTCTGACAGATCGGTGTCGTTCTGCTCGGGCAGGATGGCGGCGATCGAGTACCGCAGTGCGTCGGGTTCGAGCCGGTCTGCATACCAGCCGATCGAACGGCCCACTCCCCGAGAAGACGACGCCTTGTCGCCCTTGAACGTGATGTATTGATTGGCGGGCACATCCGTTGGAAGGTTGAGACCGCCGTATCCCATCAGCTGACATGGCCAGATGACTGCATGGAAGACGACATTGTCCTTGCCGATGAAGTAGTAGCTCTCGGCATCGGGGTTCTCCCACCACGCCTTCCACGCATCAGGGTCCCCGGAGTTCTTCGCCCACTCGACCGAGGCGCTCAGGTACCCGATCACTGCGTCGAACCAGACGTAGATCCGTTTTCCGTCGCCGATCGTGTCGTAGGGGCTCGGAATCTTGATTCCCCAGTCGAGATCGCGGGTGATGGCTCGATCCTGCAGCCCTCCCTCGGTGAACCCGATGGCCATGTTCTGAACGTGCTTGCGCCATCCCTGTCTGCTTCGCAACCAGTCGAGGAGTCGGTCCTGGAACTTCGAGAGCAGCAGGAAGTAGTGCTCGGTGGGTCGCATCTGAGGGGTTGCGCCGGTGAGGCGGCTGCGAGGCTCGATCAGATCCACCGGGTCGAGCTGGCGTCCGCAGTTGTCGCACTGGTCTCCGCGGGCCGCGCCGTAGTCGCAGTGCGGGCAGGTGCCCTCGACATAGCGATCCGGGAGGAACCGTTCCGCCTCGGGGTCGTACAACTGATCACTGGAGCGTGCCTCGATATATCCGCCCTCTGCGAGGCGGGAGAACACGTCTTGGGTCACGGCGTGGTGGTTCTGGGTGCCGGTCGACGTGTACAGGTCCCAGCTGATGCCCACCTTGTCCCACGCATCGAGGAACTCGGCGTGATAGCGATCCACGATCTCCTGAGGTGTCACGCCCTCCTGTTCGGCGCGCACCGTGATCGGCGTTCCGTGCACATCCGACCCCGACACCATGAGCACGTTGTTGCCGGCGAGCCGGTGATATCGGGCAAAGATGTCAGATGGCAGATAGGCGCCGCCCAGATGCCCAAGATGGCGCGGGCCCGACGCATAGGGCCAGGCGACGGCGACCAGGATGTTGCGGGGTTGTGGCATACGGCGAGGGTACCGGTCTGCGTGGCCTGTCCGCAGACGGTTTGCGCTCTTCAGAGCACCGTCGCCGGAGCCGACACGGTCCGGGCGAGTCGGTCGGAGAGCCAAACGCCGACGACGATCATCATTCCACCCGAGACGAACGCGATCGTCACCGAATCGCCGAGGAACAGGATCGAGCCGGTCGCGGCGACCACCGGAACCAGATACCCGATGTTGGACACGGTGGCCGCCGAGGCGGTTTCGGCAGCTTTGAGGATCGAATAGAACGGGAGCGCGGTGGAGATCAAGGCCATGGCGACCAGCCCGATCCACTGGGCTGTGTCGAAACCTCCGAGTGCGAGCCCACCGAGCGGGGCGGACACGACGAGGAGTGCGACGGCCGCTGCCGAGAACTGCGAGGCGGCGAGCTCGATCGCAGGCGTTTCCATGGCGAACCGCCGGTTGAGGGCACCTCCCATTCCCGCGGATGCCACTCCCAGAACTCCGAGTGCAACGCCAAGAGCTGAGAGTGCCGTTCCGTCGGAGCTGCGTGAGCCGACGACCAGGATCACTGCTCCGAGCATCGCGATCGCAACTCCTGGCAGCCTGCGTGTGGTGAATCTCTCGCCGGGCACGATCGCATGTGCGAACGCAATCGTGGTGACCGGTATGAACGCCACCAGGATCCCTGCCACCGAGGCCGGCAGCAGATCGGTGGCAAAGGTCAGGAACACAGTTGGAACCGCAACGTTGACCAGTCCCAGCGCTGCGCCCCGGTTGCGTGGGATGGGGTCCCTCATCCCACGGCGAGTGATGAACACGAGGATCACGAGTGCGGCGATGACGTACCGAGGAGCGAAGAACTGCCAAACGCCGACACCGGAGTCGAGAAGGGCCTTGGAGAGTGGGAAGCCGCCCCCGAAGCCGACGGTCGCCAGGCCGATCCACAGCCAGACACCCATGATCGAGCGTGGCTCGGGGTCGCGTACTGTCGGTGTGCCGTCGTTCACCGTGGCAGTTTCGGCGCAGGTGGGTCGTTCGGCAAGTCGAATGCGGCAGGCACGCTCCCGGGGTGGCAGCCGTTACGCTCGACTCGAGTGACCTGAGCTGGCGAGGAGCACCCCGTGGCCGACATCGATCCGATCGAATTCCGGTACGCAGCCGGCCAATTCATGACCGGCGTGACCGCCGTCACGACGATCGATGGTGCCGGTGAGCCCGCCGGGCTCACCGTCAACTCGTTCACCTCGGTCTCACTCGACCCCCCGATGGTGTTGGTCTGCATCGGTAACGAGACTTCCACGGTCGAGGCGTTCAAGGCCGGGAAAGGCTTCGTGGTCCATGTGCTCTCTGCTGCGCAGAAGGACGTCTCGATGCAGTTCGCCGCCAAGGGGATCGACCGCTTCGAGGGACTCGAAGTCTCGGAGGGATACAACGGACTCCCAGTGTTGGCTGGAGCGTTGGCGACGTTCGAGTGCAGCAACGCGCACGTCTACGAGGGTGGGGACCATCTGATCTTCGTCGGCGAGGTGCAGCGGCTCACCACCGGCGACACCGATGCACCGCCGCTCGGGTACTTCCGGGGCAGATACACCAGCAGCTGACGCCCCTGGCAGGCGGAGAGGGGTCCTCGTGCTCTGGTCCGGCCGAGCCTGCGGAGATATAGGTCTGCAATACACAGCCGGTGCGTTGTGGCACCCTCGATGGGCTCAGAGGTGACTCGTGAGCAGTACGCGACAGACGTCGGCACGTTGTGAAACAGCTGAACCCAGTTCCTCCGGGATGGATGCGCTCCGAGTGCCGGATGCGTCTCAATCGACACCTGAGGAGTCGAACGGCCGCAGCGAAGCATTCGACGCCCGTGTGGAGGAGGTCCGCAGGCTGTTTGGTGCGAGCGGAGAGCATGTCTTCTCTCCCATGGCGGATTCGATTCGACGTCGGCTTGGACTGGCTCCGAAGAGTCCGGAAGCTTTGCTCGTCGTCGGTTCTCTCGGCCTGGGTGCCAGACTTGCGCTTGCGCTGCTGGCCACCGTGCTGGTCGGACGGTGGGCCGATATTCCGTGGCCCCGGTGGGCGGTGATCTTCGTGTTCTACGGGTTGTTCGACGCTGCGCGACAGACGTGGTACCCCGACGATGTCGAGCTGGGGCCTCGGATCAGACAGTTGGGGGAGAACATGACTGCGTTGGTTCCGACCATCGTTGAGGAGTCGCACCTGGAGGATTTGGCAGCGTTCCTTCGGCGTTGGAATCGGCCGTGGGTGCAGTTGGCTTTCGGTGTGCCGGTGGCGGCCATCATGCTTGGAGCCGGCTGGCTGTTTGCTCCGGCGGAGATGGAGCAGCTTCACGCAGGCAGCGTCGTCTTGCTGGCGTTGTTGCTCTACGACTTCGGGGCGCTGATGGTCGCCGGGGACGTCTTCGAGTGGGCATTCACCGCCCGCCAGGCCAAATACGACCACGATTTGTTCTGGCCGAGCCCGGCCGATTCACCCGAAATCCGGAAGGCGATGCAGCTGTGGAATGTGAGGTTGTTGACGTTCTGGATCACCGTCTACCTGTTGCTCACATTGGTCTTGGTGCCGTGGGAGTCACCTTTGATCGTGCCGTTGGCGGTGGGGTTCATCGTGATCGGATACCTCACCACCTTCGGCGCCGCCCTTGGCGACCGTGCCAGCATCCGCACGATCGTCGAACGGGTTCGCGACCAGCAGCTCGATGAGCTTCGACAACGTATCGAGCCCTTCAAGTCACGCGTCTCCGACCTGTCGACACGGGAGTCGGAGCAACTCCGAGAACTCCTCGTCCTTCACAACACGATCCGAGACGCGCCAGCGATATCTTCGCTAGCACACACCGCCGCCCGGGTAGCTGCGAGACTGATCGTTCCCACGATCGTGTTCGTGGTGACGGTGTTCGGAGAGGTGTCGGCCGAACGGTTCCTCGACGCCATCCTCCCCTGAGGGCGAACCCAGCGTTGCTAGCCACAATGGTTGTGGATCTCAGCGCAAGGTTCGGGCCCTCTTCCTCTGGCAGGTCAGAGCCCGGCGAGCTACTTCAATATCTAGGGAGCAGTGTTGCCACGCAGAGTGGCGCAAAGGTGGCTCGTGGCTGGATCAGGGCACATATCGACAGAGTCGGCGCCTGTGAACACGGTGCCG
>CBDTXZ010000128.1:0-8789 GCA_965364515.1 uncultured bacterium | reverse complement strand
TTCCCCGGGTTCGTACAGCCGTTCTTCGACGCCCGGGGCCGGCTGTTTGCCAAGTCGGGAGACAGCGAAGGTGGCGGTGGGTTCGTGGAGTTGGATCCCGTGGCCGGCGACGTTCTCTCCGAGGTGCTCTTCGAGGCCGATCAAGCGGAGGTCACCGAAGGTGGACGGTTCATCTCGGTGATCTTCGAGCAGATGGACGGACCGGTTCCCGAGCCGTCTGCTCTGTTGGATCCTGACAGCTTCGAGGTGGTCGTTAATCTGTCGGCGGAGACGGGTCGGGCGATTCCAGCGAGTTCTTCGGCCGACGATTCGCGTTTCGGTTACGTCAGCCTGGACGAGCGACTCCTCGTCTGGGACACCGAGTCCGGCCAGCTCGTCATCGACGTCCCCGTCGCCGAGAGGGCTCAGTCGATCGCATTCTCTGCTGACGGTTCGAGCATCGCCCTGCTCGTCGACGACGAGGATCTTCAGATTCGATCGGGGTCGGACGGGGAGATCGATCAGACGATCAACATCAGCAGCGACCCGGTGATGGCGATCGACTGGTCTAGCGAGGACACCATCGCCGTGGTGCGGACGACAGGTGTCGTGGAATTTGTCGCCACCGAGGGCGGCGGCCTGTTCGAGACCGGCCCACCATGCTGCGACCGCAACGAGTTAGGGTTGATGGTCCCTGACGGTGTCCCCAACCCGTACGCCATCTACTTTAACTTCGACACGGGTGTCAACACCTATCTCGATGTCGAGACGGGCGAGTCGTTCCAACTCGACGTGTCGCAGTGGGTGTTCGGCGACGGTGTGGTGGCGGGTTCCCACTGGACCCGGGACATGACCACGGTGGTGGTCCGCGCTCCATTCGAGATGTTCCGAATCGAGTTGGACGGCACGGCGGAGGGACCCTGGTACCCCTTTGAAGGGCCATTCCTCGGTGACGACGCACCAGAGTTCGACCGTCGGCATCTCCCTCATCACGCCCAAACCGAGTTCAACGGATTCGGAGGCGACGAGTGGGCCTTCATGAAGGTGACCGAAGGCTCGGTCAACGGCCCTCGTGAGTTGGTGGTGGACGAAGTCGAACTCGGCGTGATAGACATCGACACGATGGAGGTCGTCGTCGAGCCCCACCGGGTCGACCTTCGCAACGAGTCGCCCAAGGTGAATGGTGTCGAACTGCTCCCTGGTGGGATCCTCAACGTGCGTCAGGAACTCGACGACGGCCGGACCCGTCACCAGTTCTTCACCGCGGAGGGAGAGCGCTTCCTCGAGTTCTTCCTGCCGTTCCCGAACGGATGGTGGGCATTGACGCCGGACCGCCGTTACCTCTTGACCGCCAACGCGTCGAATGGCGAGGTCCGGCGCTGGGATGTCGAGACCGGTGAATCGATCGCGCTACCCGTCTTTTCCGAGCCGAGCGTTCCCAGCATGCTGTCCGACGGGCGGTTCCTCATTCAGACGCGCTCTGGCCAGCTCGAGCTGTGGGACATCGGGTCCGGAGCAGCGATCGGGACACTGGCCGATGTGGGGCCGGGTGCCTTCACCGCTGCCGCCGTGCATCCAGACGAGTCACACGTGTGGATTCTCCTGGACGGAGTCTGGACGAGGATTCCACTGGATCCCGAGCGGTGGTTGGAGCTGGCCTGCGAATTCGCCGGCCGATCGCTCACGGACACGGAATGGCGCGAACTGGTCAGCGGCGATCGCCCATACCGAGATGCCTGCACGCCGACCGGTTGAGAACCGAGGGCGCCGTCCTCCAGCGCACGCAAACGCGACTTGGCCGCAGAGCGGCTGTGGCACGGCTTGATCCCGACGTCGCTTCCCCCGGCAGAGCGCGGTCGACTCATGCGGCGACCGCGCCGGCCTCCTCGTGGTCGAAGTCGAAAACCTCGTCGTCGAGTTGGCGGATCCTGGGATGTCGGAGTGCCCAGATGGTGATGGCGATCGCCACGACCCCGGTACAGGCGAACAGGAACCCGACGCCCCGGCCCGGTCCACTTCCGAAGATGGCTGTGAGCAACGATCCATCGGTGGCGAACATCGGCTCGAACACCCGGTCGGCGAGGAGGCCTGCGGAGAGGAAGGCGATGGGGGAGGCCGAGATCGCCGAGATCTGGCGGATGGCGAACACCCGGCCCTGAAGCTGGGGCGGGACCTTTGCCTGCCAGATCGCTTGGCTGCTGCCTCCGGCGATGGGGTGGGTGCCGAGCATGAGCAGCAGTCCGGCGGCGACCAGCCAAACCGAGGGGCGGAGTCCCATCATCACCAGGCCCACGCCCATCGCCATGATCGGTAGGTAGACGCCGAGAATCTTGTTCTTGGGTCCGCCCCACGCCGTCAACGTGAGGCTGCCGACCGCGACGCCGCCGGCGCCGAGCGAGACGATCAGCCCGGCCGTCTGCTCGCTGGTCAGGTTGAGCAGGAGGGGGATGGTGAGCACCCCTTGGAAGGCGAAAGCGAAGTTCACCATCAGGAAGGACAACAGCAGGATGAGGAGGCCGCGCCGCGAGGTGATGAACGACAGCCCCTCGCCCGCCTCTTTGAGGAGTCCGGTGATGCCGCGTCCTCTGCGTTCGCTCGGCTCGACGCGGGGGAACCGGACGACCAGCAGCGTCGTGACGGCGATGAGGTAGGAGGCAACGTCGGCGATGAAGAGCGGGCCGAGTCCTGCAGTCACGACGATGGCCGCCGCCAGGGCGGGAGCGAGGATGCCGCCGACACTTCCGGCGAGCTGCACCATTCCCGACGCCCGGGCGTAGTGCTCCTTCGGGACCAGCACCGTGACCGCCGCCGAGTAGGCCGGGAACTGGAAGGCTGCGAACAGGCCGCTGAACGACATCGTGACGTAGAGGTGCCAGATCTCGATGGACCCCGTGACGACGAGCAGCATCGTGGCGAGCGTGCCGATCGCGGCGCCGGTGTCGGCTACGAGCATCGCCGTGCGGCGGTCCCAGCGATCGACCAAGGCGCCGACGAATGGAGACACCAACAGCATGGGGACCCGGGAGGCCATGACGATCAACGCCAGCTGCGTGGCCGACCCGGTTTCCTGATACACCCAGATGGCGAGCCCGAAACTCGTCATGGAAGACCCCAGCAGGGAAACGAGCTGGCCGAACCAGACGACCGAGAAGGTCTTGACTCCTTCGGTTTGGAGGAATGAACGCACTGAGGATCTCCTGTACTTCGCCAGATTAGTTTTCTAGCATACTATTATCTGGGCAAGCAATCTGCAAGAATGAATGTCATGGGTCAACACGACGAGCCGCTGTGGCGGCGGGCAGCCACATCCACACTCCACATCTCCCTGATCCTCAAGACCGACCTCGAAGAGCTGCTCCAGCAGGAGACCGGGCTCCTGCTGGCGGACAACGAGGCGCTCATCAATTTGGAGACGCAACCCATGCGGATGAGTGACATCGCCGACAAGCTGGTGCTGTCACGTGGCGGCACGACCAAAGTGATCGATCGGCTCGAAGAACTGGGCCATGTGACGCGGCGGGCCGACCCCGATGATCGCCGTGCCACCCTCGTCGAGATCAGCGAGTCAGGGCGGAAGGCTCGTGCCGACGCACGCGCCGTGATCGATCGAGGTCTCGAAGAGGTGTGGTCACAGCACATCTCGGATGAGGAGGCGGCGACCATCGTCGAAGTGATGGAGCGGGTCCTCGATGCCTCCCACGGTGACAAGCCCTGATCGACCGGGCAGATCGGCATTCCGCCAGCACCGGGATTGCTGTCGAGCCGCCCTGAGGGCGGACGGCTTCTTCCACGGCCGCTCTGCAGACTCCCGCAGCGACACGAGGCGCATGACGATTCGTCTCATTGGTCGGGCCCTGGTGGATTGCTACACGCTCAGGGTCAAACCGGCCAGGCCCGGGGCGAACGGAACCGCAGTGTTGCGACGGTCGGCCACCTCGCCGTGATGGCGATCGATCTCTTCGTCGCTGTGCCCCGGTTCGTGGTGAAACGTCACCAGCCGGCCGACGTCGGTCATCTCAGCGAAGTCCACGGCGTGCTCGAGCGTCGAATGTCCCCATCCGACCCGGTCCGGGTACTCGGCATTCGTGTACTGCGCGTCGTGAATGAGGACATCGGCACGGTGAGCGAGAGCGAATCCCGAAGTCCAGCGCGGGTCCGACGGCGTCCGGCCGAGCCCGAGGGCCGGCTCATGGTCGGGGAGATAGGTCACCGCCCTGTCGTCGCCCTCGACCCGGTAACCGAAGGTCTGGCCGGGATGGATGACGAACTCGGCCGTCACGGTGAACGAACCGATCTCGACCGTACCGGGGGCCAGGTCGTGGAGGGTGACCGATGGCAGATCACGCAATCGCACCGGAAACAGCGGGGGAGAGAGATAGCGGCCCAGGCGGGCGGTGAGCGATTTCGTCGTCGAGACCGGCCCCCACATGTGGACGTCGACATCCGGCTCGAACAGTGGGCGGAAGAAGCCGAGGCCCTGGATGTGATCCATGTGGAGATGCGTGAGGAGAACATCGAGCCGGCCGCTCGTTATGCCCGAGCATTCGGCGTGAACGACTCCCGAGCCTGCATCCAGGATGAGGACGGACCCGTCGTCGCCCATCACCTCGATCGAGGACGTGTCGCCGCCGTACCGAACGGTATCGGGTCCCGCCCTGCCGACCGAACCGCGTGTTCCGTTGAGTTTGACTTTCACTGTTCGAGTTCCCAGAACATGGCGACTGCGCCGAGTCGCCGGTCGCCCTCACCGATCAACGGGATGGCGGTGACCTCGATGTCGCGCCAGATGCGGTCGTGGGCTCGAATCCGGACCGGACCATGGCACGGGACCCATCGGGTGAGCGCTTTCAGAAGAGGAAGATCCTCCCCCGGCATCGGCGACCCGTCGAGGCTCGCCGTCTCGAACAGGTCGGCCAAACGCTCCGCAGGCATCTCTCCCGCCTCGTCGAATCGGACGCCGAGGACGGCTTCGGCGGCCACGTTGTAGAAGAGGAGGTTGCCGACATCGTCGGTGATCCAGATCGGATGTGACATCGTCGACGCCCACTGGCGAGCGAGAATGATCTCGATCGGGTGTTGGGAAGCCACCACTCTCCACTGGTCGGGTTCTCCGATGCTACGCCGTCCATTGCATCCCTCGCCGCAGTTCCCGGTCTTCTCATCGAGAACTCAACGGTGTCGGATGCAACGAAGCTGCTCACAAAAGCTCTTGATTCGCAGGCATCGCAGCCATGCGCAGCTCTATGTTCCGACGATCGAGCGGAAGGTGACCAGATGACGACGGTAGGAGTGAGGTCGGTTGCTCTTCCGGAGAGAAACGTGCTGCTCGCGTTCGGGGCGTTCGTCTTGGTGGGCGGCGGAGCGTCCGTTGCCATTCGCATCACCTATGGGGAGATGGCTCCATTCTGGGCGGCGACGTCGCGGTTCGGGCTCGCTGCACTCGTGTTCTGGGGGTTCGTCGTCGCCAGGAAACTCCCATTGCCGAGAGGGCGCTCGCTCTTGGGAGCCGTTCTTTTCGGTGCGGTCACCGTCGGTCTCGCCTTCATGCTGATCGGGTGGGGTCTGGTCGAGACGCCGGCGAGCGTGTATCAGATCCTCATGGCGCTCGTGCCACTCGCCACGTTGTTCCTGTCCTCGTTCCAGGGCGTGGAGGCGATCACACGGCGAGGCATCGCCGGGTCGCTTCTCGCCGTGGTCGGGATCGCCGTGACCGTCGCCGGCACTGACGCCTCGGGCATCTCGGTCCCGCACATCGTCGCAATTCTCGCCGCTGCAGTGCTCATCGCTCAGGGTGGCGTCCTCATCAAGCGCTTTCCCAAGAACCCTCCCGTCATGACGAACGCCATCGCGATGACGACCGGCACGGCGATCCTCGCAGTCGTATCGCTACTCCGTGGAGAGAGTTGGAACATCCCGACCGAGACCGACACCTGGGTCGCCTTCATCTACCTGACGCTCTTCGTGACGGTCGTCGCGTTCATGCTCTACATGTTCGTCCTCGGGAAGTGGACCGCTTCTGGGACGTCGTACGGCTTCGTGCTGGTCCCGCTGGTGACGATCGTCGTTGCAGCAACAGTTGCCGGGGAGTCGATCACGCCTGGTTTCCTGGCGGGTGCAGCGCTTGTTCTCGCCGGCGTCTACGTCGGGGCCCTCATGCCCGCCAAGGAGAAGCAAGAGGCTCTCTGGGAATGCCAAGACGAGGCCGGCGAGGTCCTGCCCCGCTGCGTCTGAATCAGCGGGCGCCCAACTGAACGCCGACCGCGATCGAGCGATCAGTCTTCGGGTCCGAGCCGAGGATGGTCGTTTGCGTGGTGCGGCGCGTCGAAACCGACCGGATCGACGTGCACCGTGGACAGGACGACGTATGGCAGCTGGGCGGTCAGTTCCTCACACACGCGGAGAGCGATGTCGTGTCCTTCCCGGACGGTCATGTCCGGGTCGACGGACACCGAGACCATCGCATGAAGCCGATGCCCCGCCCACCGGAGTCGTAGATCTGTGACCGTTTCCACGCCGTCGACCCGATCGATGATCTCGGTCGCCTGTTCGAAGAGTCCGGGATCCACCGCATCGAGGATCCTGCCGAACATCCTCGCCGCCGTCGTTCTCAACAAGTAGAGGATCATCGCCGCCACGAGCAGGCCGGCCAGCGGGTCCGCCCAGCGCCAACCCAGCAGCGATCCGACGCCGGCGGCGACCACCGAGAGCGACGTGTACGCGTCGGTCCGAGCATGAACACCGTCGGCGATGAGCGCTGCGGAGTGGATCCGCTTGCCGGCATTGATGCGATAGCGGGCGACCGCCTCGTTCCCGAGTGCGCCGATGATCCCGGCAGCGATCACCCATCCGGCGAATTGCAGATCCCTCGGCTCGATGAAACGTTGGACGGACTCCCACGCCACCGCACCGGCCGACACGGCGATCGCGAGCACGATCACGATTCCTGCCAGATCCTCGGCCCGGTTGTACCCGTAGGTGAAGCGCTTTGTCGGTGCCCTGCGACCGAGTGAGAAGGCGATCCACAGAGGAACGGCGGTGAAGGCATCCGTCAGGTTGTGAAGCGTGTCGGACAACAGAGCGACCGAGCCGGTGAACACGACCAGAATCGCCTGAGCCAACGCCGTGATCCCGAGACCGACGAGTGAGACCTTCGTCGCCCTGATGCCTTCGGCCCCGGTATCGATCAACGCCCCGGTGCTCTCCGAAGCGTCATGATCGTGTGAGACGCTGTGGCGGAAACGATCCACGAGGCCGAGCAGTCCCGGGCGGGGTTCGTCCTCGTGCGAGTGATCGGTGTGGATGTCATCGGTATCCGAAGCCATGGTGAGACGTTACGAGCCCGAGAGGCCAACCTCGTGGCGCGACGGCTGGATGACCGATCGGGCCTAACGTTCGGCTCCATGGATGACGGGATTGCGTTTGCTGGGATCGCCGAGCATGCCCGCATGCTTCGGGACCGTGAGATCTCCTCGGTGGAACTCGTCGGACTGTTTCTCGATCGCATCGAGTCGGTGGATCCATCGCTCAACGCCTTCGCAGACGTCTTCTCCGACGAGGCGAGGGCGGAAGCCGCCGACGCCGATCGTCGCCTCGCGGCAGGCGAGTCTGCCCCGATGCTCGGGGTTCCGATCGCCGTCAAGGACGAGCTCGATATCGCCGGCAAGGTGGCCCGACACGGAACGCTCGCCTACGACACGCCGGCGCGCTTCGACTCGGAGCACGTGCGAAGGCTGCGTGCGGCGGGAGCGGTCATCGTTGGAAAGACCCGATTGCCGGAATTGGCGATCACCGCCTTCACCGAGAGCGAGTTCACCGGCGACACCCGCAATCCGTGGGATACCTCGAGGACGCCAGGCGGCTCGAGCGGCGGCTCGGCCGCTGCCGTCGCAGCCGGGCTCGTGGGAGCGGCCTCTGCATCGGACGGCGCAGGTTCGATCCGCATCCCGGCCGCCAACTGCGGGATCTTCGGGCTCAAGCCGCAGCGGGGAAGGATCAGTCTGTGGCCCGAGAGCGAGCACTGGTACGGGCTCTCCAAGACCGGGTGCCTCACGAGACGTGTGATCGACACGGCACTCTGGTTGGACGTGACCGCCGGGCCGGCTCCCGGGGATGCGCACACGCCGCCACCTCCGGTGGGCAGCTACGTCGACGCCGCCCGGACGGATCCCGGTCGGCTGCGGGTGGCGTTCAGCACGACTCCGGTCCGTGCGGTGGCGCCTCCGATTGTCGAGCCGTCAGTCGTCTCAGCCGTCGCCGGCGTGGCCTCCGCGCTCGAGGGCCTGGGGCACTCCGTTCGCGAACAGACACCCGATTACGGGTCGGTCGGGAACGATGTGGTTCCCATTCTCCTGAGAGGAGTCAGACAGCACTACGAGCAGGTCCCACACCCCGATCGTCTCGAGAGCCGGACGCGCGGGTTCGCGGAGATGGGTCGCTTTGTCCCGGATCGGGTGTTTCGAGGTGCGCTCGAACGTTTGCCGCAACACGCCGAGCGCATCAACCGGATCTTCGACGATGTGGACGTCCTCATCACCCCGGTGACCGGCGAGCCGCCCGTCCCGGTCGGGAAGTGGGCCGGTCAGGGGGCGTTGAGGACCACGATCGGGATGAGCCGGACCTACCCGTTCACCATCGTGTGGAACTACACCGGCCAGCCGGCGGCCTCGATTCCGGCCGGATTCACCGAGGACGGCCTGCCGCTCGGGGTCACGATGATCGTCGCCCCGAACCGCGAGGAGCTGCTCCTGTCCGTGGCGGCCCAGCTGGAGGCCGTCCTTGCCTGGCCGGATCGGACTCCACCGATCGGGTGA
>CBDTXZ010000127.1:0-8797 GCA_965364515.1 uncultured bacterium | reverse complement strand
GAGGTCGATCAGGACGTCATCGGCGTCGTCGAGAACATGTCCTGGTTCACCGGCGACGACGGGGTCCGCTACGAGATCTTCGGCTCGGGCGGCGGTCAGCGGCTGGCCGAGGATCTGGGTGTTGATCTGCTGGCGAAGATCCCGTTGCTGCCGGCCATGCGCCACGGCGCCGACATCGGGCAGCCGGTGAGCATCTCGGCCCCGGGCTCCGACGCCGAGCAGGCGTTCGTGGAGCTCGCAGAGGCCGTCGTCGCCAAGAAACCGCGAATCCGCACCCACCCTGATCTCGTCATCCGCTGACCGCCGCCGGCGGGCGATTCAAGGTTCACTCCGTCGAGGCCGATACTCCTGACGCATCGTCGAACACAGGGGACTGAGACAGGTGTCAGGACACGGATCGATCATCACGTCGCACACGCCGGTGTACGGCTCCTTCACGGACTGTCTCCGCAACGAACTCCGCCGGGAACAGCTCGCTGTCGAGGCGGCGCCGCTGTTGATGGAGCTCTTCCATTCCACCCCCACGATCGACTTGTACGGTGAGGTGCTCAGAGGCTGGTACCGGGTCGTCTCGGCGATCCAGCCGGGCACCGACCGGGCACTCGGGGCGAAGTCTCCCGAGAAGGGTTGGCTCGAATCGGATCTGTCCGGTCTCGATCTCGTCCCGTGCGCCCGCTGGACCGACGCTCCCGATTTCACGCCGGCCGAGAGCCTCGGGTACCGATTCGCAGTCGAAACCCAGCACCTGCGATCCAGGGTCGTGCTCCCCCTGCTCCGTCACCAGTTGGGCGATCGGACCGACGCCTTCGCGTTCTTCGGAGCCCACGGCGGTCGCACCCGCTCGTGGCGTGCGCTCGTATCGCAGATCGACCGTGTCGATCCCGCCCACCGACGCGATGTGCTGGTCGGAGCGCGGGCGACGCTCGTTGCGCTCGATCGGGCGTTGGCGGGCTGACGCAGGTTCTCGGCGAAGCGCTTCGCTGCGGTAGCGTCGAGGCATGGCACAGATTCACGGTGGGCAGATCATCGCCCGCGCGCTCAAGAACGAAGGCGTGGAGGTCCTCTTCACCCTCACGGGCGGTCACATCCTCCCGATCCTCGACGGGTGCGTCCAGGAGGGCATCCGTGTCGTCGACTTCCGTCATGAGCAGGCGGCGGCACACGCGGCAGAGGCGTACTCCAGGCTGACCGGCAAACTCGGTGTTGCCGCCGTCACGGCGGGCCCGGGCGTCACCGATTCCATCACTGCGGTGGCGACCGCCCACTACTCGGGTACTCCCATGCTGTTGCTCGGCGGCCGCCACATGCGCCGCCAGGAGCTGATGGGTGGACTCCAGGAGATGAATCATCCCCCGATGCTGGCTCCGGTGACGGCCTGGGCGGGTACCGCCTGGCAGACCGATCGCCTCGCAGAGACGGTCGCCACGGCGATCCGATACTCCCGAGTCGGACGGGGTGGACCGGTGTTCCTCGACGTCCCGATGGATCTCCAGTTCGACACGGTCAACGAGGAGGGCGTCGAGTTCCCTGCCAACCAGCGGGCGAACACCTCGACCGGAGTCGACGCGGTCACCCTCGATCGCATCATCGGTCTGCTCGCAAGGGCCGAACGCCCTGTGATCTTCGGGGGGTTCTCGTCCGCCGGGCAGTCCAATCGCCTCCTCGAGGTCGCCGAGGCGCTGCAGGCTCCGACCTATACGAACGGCCGAGCGCGCGGGTCGATGCCGTTCGGTCACGATCTCGCAGGCAATCACACCCGGAGCGCCGCCTTCGCCGAGGCGGATCTGGTGCTGGCGCTCGGTGCGGACTGGGACTTCAGAGCCGGGTACGGACGCACGATCGGGCCCGACGCCACGGTGATACAGATCGACCTGGATCAGTCCAAGATCGGGTGGAACCGCTCGGTCGATCTGGGTGTGGTGGCCGACCCGCACACCGTCGTCGATCAACTCGCCGATGCGTTTCATCGATTCGACAGGTCCGAGCGTTCCGAGTGGGTCAGGTCGATCGTCGAGCGGGAAGCGGCCAAGCGCCACGAGTTGGAGGAACGGGCCGAGGGCACAGATGTGCCGATCGAGCCGAATCGATTTGCACGCGACGTGGCCGGCTTCTTCGGTCCAGACTCGATCATCGCCGTCGACGGGGGCGACATCGTCTCGACGACCGCGAGATGGCTTCAGGTCTCGCATCCGGGCCATGTGCTCGATCCAGGGCCATTCGGCTCACTCGGCACCGGGGCCCCGTACGCCATCGCGGCCAAGGTGGCGTTCCCGGAGCGTCGAGTCGGCATCGTGTTCGGAGACGGCGGGTTCGGGTTCAACGGCATGGAGTACGACACGATGGTCCGGCTCGGCCTCCCGATCGTCGGAGTGCTCGGCAACGACGGGGTCTGGTCGAACATCAAGACGCTGCATCGCATGTTCTATCCCGATCGGCTCGTCGCCACCGATCTCGGCCGCCGGCCGTATCACGACGTGGTCGAGGCGCTCGGTGGCCATGGCGCGCTCGTCACCGAGCCCGACGCGATCGTTCCGGCGCTCAAAGCAGCCGAGGCTTCGGGGCTCCCGGCACTGGTCAACGTCCACATCGCCGAGACGATGCGCCCATCCAGCAATTACAGCCAATAGGGTTCGCGTGGCGGCCTCGGCGCCGGTGTGGAGCGCGAGGCCCTGTGCCCGGCGGCGAGAGTCGATCGCCGACTACAGCACGATGACTGCGGTGGTGCCGATCACGAAGCAGTAGGCGGCGAAGGGAAGGAAACCTCTCGTCGTGATGAGCTTCAAGAGGATGGCGATTGCGGCGTACCCGCTGACGGCCGCCGCGACGAATCCGGCGAAGATCGAGGTGGCCGACCCGTCTCCACTGTCGAGGTCGAGCAGTGAGAGCAGCCCCGCCCCGGCGATCGTCGGGACCGCCAACAGGAAGCTGAAACGTGCTGCCTCGGTGCGTGAGAATCCACGGGCGGTCGCCATCGCGATCGTTGAACCCGATCGAGAGATGCCGGGGATCAATGCAAAGGCCTGTGCGATACCGACGGTCATGGCGTCACTCGTTCTCGCCGCTTCGAGGGTCGATGTACCCGTGGGAAGGACTTCGGCAACGATCAGAATCAGCCCGGTCGCCAGCAGTGCGATCGCCACCAGGTTGGGCGTGCCTTCGATCGTTTCGAGGCTCGAACGCAGGGGAAGGCCGATCACCGCCGGGATCGTGCCGATCGCGAGGAGTCGCAGTGTCCTCCTCGCCTCGGGGTCGCTTCGAACCCTGGCCAGCCGGAGGATGTCGGTTCGGTAGAAGACGAGCACCGCGAGCAGTGTGCCGAGATGGAGGACGGCGGACACCGCCAGGCTCGGCTCGCCGATGTCGATGCCCATCTCGGCGAGCAGAGCGGGCACCAACACGAGATGGCCGGACGACGAGATCGGCAAGAACTCGGTGAGGCCCTGGACGAGTCCCCAGATGATGGCGTCGAACACCGGGAGAGGTTAGGTCACCGCCCGAGCAGCGCCGTCACGGTCCCGGCAGCCACGCCGCGAGCAACGCGAACCGCGTCCTGCGGGGCGAATGCAACCAGCGCGGTCGGGCCATCGAAGTCGGACACCACGGGTGGTGAGACGACGACGCCCGAAAGTGGCCGGTCGGTGATGTCGAGCGGCAGGACCACGACGAGCCGATTGCCGTTGGCAGTCGCTTCGGGGACCGGCAACTCGATTCGGAGCCAATCCGAGGGAACCGTGACCGGGTCGGCGTCGACGTCGGACGCCGTGATCGGGTCGCCAGACACCACGTCGGTGCCGAGCACGGCGGGAAGCCGGACGGGCTCGAGCCCGGGCTGCACGTCGAGCCATCGCACGCTCGAATCCGTGACCTCGGCCCCTGCTGGCATGTCGACGAGGGCGATGGGCATCCGGTCGGTGGTGATCGGCCGGAATTCGATGGCGATCGCGGTCACGAACACTGCACTCGCGACGAGGCGCCTCAGATAGGGCGGACGCGTCATCCAGAACACGAGGCGAAACTATCGCGTCGCCTGCGGCGCCGGAAGGGGGTCAGTCGCTCGTGTCGCTCTTGGTGCTCGTCGAGGTGCTGTCGGTCTTCGAGCTGGAGCCCGATGTGCTCGACGAGCTGTCTCCGGCCGTCTTGACCGAGCTCGCCCCGCGTGAGTCGGTCACGTAGAAGCCCGATCCCTTGAACACGATCCCGCTTGCGTGGAAGACCTTCTGAACGGGTCCGCCGCAGTCGCCGGGGTGCTTCTTGAGCGGCTTGTCCGTGAACGACTGCACGATGTCGAAGCTCTCTCCGCACTTCTTGCAGGTGTATTCGTAGGTGGGCATTCGCTGTCTCCGGGGATTCCTGGCGATCTGAGGGTACAACGCATTGCGGAGGATCCGGATTCCAGCTGTGGGGAGCGACCCGCGCCCGGCGTACACTCGCCCCATGCCCACCTGGCTCGCTCTCGTCGGCGCCTATCTCATCGGCAGCCTCGATTTCGCCTTCGTGGTCGCCCAAGCCAACGGTGTCGACATCACGAGCGTCGGCAGCGGCAACCCGGGGACCTCCAATGTCCTACGAACGCTCGGCAGGGGGCCAGCGGCCATGGTGCTGGTGGGTGACCTGCTCAAGGGTGTGATCGCAACCACCCTGGGCTGGCTGGCCGCCGGTGGTGGCGAGGTTGCCAATCAGCCGCTCGCCTGGGCGGCAGGCTTCCTCGCGGTCGTCGGCCACGCCTATCCGATCTTCCACCGTTTCAAAGGAGGCAAGGGGGTCGCCACCGGCGGCGGCGTCCTGTTCTTCGCCGTTCCGTTGGTGGCCCTCTTCATCGGGGTCGTCTGGGGTGTCGTCGCAAAGGTGTGGAAGGTCGCCAGCGTGGCTTCGCTCCTCGGGCTCGTCCTCACCATTCCCGGCGTGCTGCTCTCGGGGGTCCGGGGTGATTCGCTCGTCTGGTTCTCGGCAATGCTCGTTTTGATCATCTGGCGGCACCGCCCCAACATCCAACGCATGCTGGCCGGATCAGAGGAGAAGGTGCCCACATGACCGTAGACATCGCAGTCATCCCCGCCGCGGGACGGGGAACCCGCATGCGACCGGCGACGCGTGTCGTGCCGAAGGCGCTGCTCACGGTCGTCGACCGACCGGCGATCCAGTATGCCGTCGAAGAGGCGGCCCGGGCAGGCGCAAAAGAGGCGATCCTGATCGTCGACCTCGAGGTCGGGCACCTCGTTCATCAACACTTCGTGAGCGGGGAGCGACTCCCGGGCCTCGAGGGTATCAAGATCAGGCCGGTCGTCCAGGAAGAGCCGTTGGGCCTGGGTCATGCGGTGCTCGAGGCCGAGCGGGTTGTGGCGCATCGGCCCTTCATGTGCATTCTCGCCGACGACATCGTCCGTCCTGGCCAGGACGTTCTTGCCGACCTGGTCGAGGCGTCCGGAGACGGCTCCTCGGTGGTCTGTATCCAGGAGATGACCCGAGAGCAGATAGTCAGCAAGGGCGCAGTGATCCCGACCTCGGATCTCGTCGACGGTGTCATGTCGATCGGTGGTGCGATCGAGAAGCCCGACGAGGCCTCGATCCCCTCGCTGTACGGGGTTCTCGGCCGGTATGTCTTCCAGCCGGAGATCTTCGAGCATCTGGCTGGTCTCGAACCGGGACGCGGAGGCGAGATCCAGCTCACCGATGCGATGAACAAGCTCGGGCAAGACGGCAAGCTCAAGGGCGCGATCACCGATCAGGAGTTCCTCGACGTCGGAAACCCGCTCGGGCTGCTGCGCGCTTCGATGGTGCTCGGCAAACACCAGTTTCCCGAGTTCTCCGGGATCGCCCGACAGGAGCTCGGCCTGGGATGATCCCCCTCGAGGACGCACGAGCGCGGGTGCTCTCGGCTCTTCCTGCTCCCACTGCGGTCGAGGTGCCTGCTCGAGACGCGCTCGGCCTGGTGTTGGCGTCGGATGTCAGGTCTCCGTCGGCTGTGCCCCCTTTCGACAACTCTGCGATGGACGGGTATGCCGTCCGGTTCCAAGACCTCGCTGAAACGCCGTGTGTGTTGGAGGTGTCTGAGGACGTTGCGGCCGGTCACGTGGCTGCCGGGTCTGTCCGGCCTGGAACTGCGATCAAGGTCATGACCGGCGCCCCACTCCCTGCCGGTGCCGATACGGTCGTGCGGGTCGAGGACACGACGCCAGGGGAGGATTCGGTCCAGATCCTGGTGAGGCCCGAGCGAGGCACGGCGGTTCGGAGCGCCGGTGGAGACGTCGAACGTGGCGACGTGGTGTTCGCCACCGGCGATGTCGTCACGGCTCGCCATCTCGGTGTTCTGGCCAGCGTCGGTGTCGAAACGGTCGAGGTGTATCGGCGGGTGAAGGTGGCGATCCTGTCCACAGGGGACGAGGTGATGCCACCGGACACCGTTTCGCTGGCTCCGGGTCAGATCAGGGACTCGAATCGCCCGCTCCTGGCCGGCTTGCTGGCCGAGTCGTCGATCGAGGCGGTCGACTACGGCATCGTGGGCGACGACGCCGGGCAGCTGACGGAGGCGTTTCGGCGTGCTGCGGCCGAATGCGACGCGGTCATCACCAGTGGCGGAGTCTCCATGGGCGAGTACGACCTCGTCAAGCGGGTCCTCACCGAGCTGGGAGGCGTCCAGCTGTGGAAGGTGGCGATGCAACCCGCCAAGCCCTTCGCCTTCGGCGCCATCGAAGGAACGCCGCTCTTCGGTCTTCCTGGCAACCCGGTGTCGGTGTTCGTTGCGTTCGAGCAGTTTGCCCGTCCCGCACTGCTGGCGATGATGGGCCACACGGTCCTGTCGAGACCGCGCGTCGACGGGACACTGGTCGAAGACGTGTCGACCGATCCGGAGAAGACGGTGTTCCTGCGAGTCGTCGTCGAACGGAGCGACGAAGGGCGGATGGTGCGGCTTGCAGGCGGACAGTCGTCGAATGTCTTGTCTGCCACCGCCCGGGCCGACGCCTTTGCCGTGGTCCCGCGTGGCACCGCCGACGTTGCCGCAGGTGATACGGTCACGCTCGAGATGTTCCGGTGGGCCAATGAGTGATCTTCCGCACCTCACCGACGATGGCGACGTCCACATGGTGGACGTGTCCGGCAAGGCCGTCACCGATCGGGTCGCGATCGCAGAATGCCTGGTCGATCTGGCGCCGGCTACCGCAGACGCGCTGTTCGGCGGGACGCTGCCGAAGGGAGACGCGCTCGCATCGATCCGTTTGGCCGGGATCATGGGGGCGAAGCGGACACCAGACCTCGTGCCGTTGTGCCACCCCATCCAGATCTCGGGTGTCACCGTCGAGATCGAGCGCTCCGGCGACGCCGGGGTGGTCATCTCCGCCCGGGTGTCGACCAGTGGTCAGACCGGTGTCGAGATGGAGGCGATGACCGCGGTATCCGTCGCAGCGCTGGCGCTCTACGACATGGTGAAAGGCGTCGATCGCGCAGTCGAGATCGGCCCGATCCGCCTGGTGCACAAGTCGGGCGGCCGGTCAGGTGAATGGAATCGCAACGAACCGTGAACGGAATACCTCGGAGAGATTCATGGTCCGGGAAATCCATGGCTAATCTCAACTAGTAGTTGAAGCAAGCAAACACACCACCGACCGAGTAGAGACCGACAGAGAACCATGGAAGCGATACTGCTGATCGGCGCCCTGATCATCGCTGCTGCGTGGGGCGTGTATCTCATCCCGAATGTCACCAGTGGTCGACGCGGAACCCCGTTGTCGTCGACCGAGCAATTCGATCGCTGGACCCACGTCATGGCCGACGTGCAGAGTCGCGACTACACGCTTTCACAAGCGTCCGCCCGCAATGTCGTCCGGCGCCGACGCCGCCGCACCCTCCTCACCCTCATCGTGCTGGCGGTCGGTGCTCTCGGTGCGGCACTGGTCTTCTCATCCGTCGGCTGGCTCATAGCTCACCTCGCCCTCGACGCGGCCATCGCCTGGTACGTGGGCATGCTCATGCAGGTCAAGCAGCGCGAGGCCGCCCGGGTCGCCAATCACCACTTCGAGACCATGCCGACCGACGGTCCACCGGTCCGTATCGTCGCCGGTCAGTGAGTGTCCGACCGGTTCGATGAGATCGCCTCGGCGGTCCGCCCACAGCTCGACTCCCGCTTCGCCGCCCGAGAGCACGCCATCACCACGAGTCGCAAGGTCATCCGGTCGTCGGCAAACGCGATACGGAACCTCCATCGCGGTGACTCGGTAGCGGCGTCGGATCTGATCGCCGACGCACGCCGGCTCTACGAGTCGATCGTCGAGGCGACCGAGGCACACCCCGAATTGCTCCACGTCGGATACGCCCACGACGCCGCCAAGGAACTCTCGGAGGCGTCTCTCACGGCCGCCGTGTTCGCCGGTGAACCGCTTCCCGGCCACGACGATCTCGGTGTGGATCCGGTGCCATATCTCCACGGGCTCGGTGAGACGGTGGGCGAGTGCCGCCGGCGACTGCTCGACGAACTGCGATCCGGGGATCTCGCAGCCGCTGAGCGACTGTTGGAGATCATGGACACCATCGTCGACACCCTCGCCTCGCTCGATTACCCAGACGGCATGACCAATGGATTGCGTCGTACGACGGATGTCGCTCGTTCGCTGGTCGAGCGGTCCCGCAGCGACCTGACCACGACGGTGGTCCAGGAGCGGTTGCGTCGCCAGATCGAGCGGGGTTGAAGGGCCGGTCGTCACCGGGGCGCTATCCTGGCTCGACATCGGGGGTGTAGCTCAGCCCGGCAGAGCACTTCGTTCGCAACGAAGGGGTCACGGGTTCAAATCCCGTCACCTCCACC
>CBDTXZ010000126.1:0-8868 GCA_965364515.1 uncultured bacterium | reverse complement strand
CCGAGCTCCGAAACCGACCCGCTCGCCGTGACGATCAGGCGACCCGATGCGCCCCGGGCGACCGGCGCTCGGGAGCCCGCCATCGAGCACAGCAGGCCTCGACGACCGCTTCTCACGTCTCGGGGTCGGGGTCAGCGACCCACCATCACCGCAGTCACTCTGATCTTGGATGCGAACATGTTCCGACTCCCCGTCTTTGGCTTCGCATCTCAGGATTCGTCGCCACATGTTCGAGAACTGTGATCTCCATGTTCGAACATCGCGCGTCGTCGGCGGCGCGTCGGAACCCGCGCATCCTGACGACCATGGCTCGCGGTCGTTCGGGTACCGGCTGGAAGGGTGGCGCCCTCCGGGCGTCCGGGCACCCGGAGCATTAGCCTCGCCTCCAGGAGGCCAGACGCAATGGTGTGTGGAGGATGCGGTACCGCCGCCCAGGAGGGTCAGCGGTTCTGCGGTCAGTGTGGACGACCTCTGGTCGCGACGTGCACCGATTGTGGCTTCGACAACCCGCCCGACCACCGGTTCTGCGGGTCGTGTGGCGCGGCGCTCGGCGCGGGACCGGCCGACGACACGACTACTGCGACGCCCACGTCCACGGAACGACGGGTCGTGTCGGTCCTCTTCATCGATCTGGTCGGTTTCACCACCTTCTCGGAGGGGCGCGATGCCGAAGAGGTTCGCAACGTCATAACCGAGTACTTCGACGTCGCCCGCGACGTGATCGAGCGCTTCGGCGGAACGGTCGACAAGTTCATCGGAGATGCGGTCATGGCATGGTGGGGCGCCACCACCTCCCAGGAGGACGACGCCGAGCGTGCCGTGCGCTCTGCGCTCGAGGTCGTCGATGCGGTTGCCTCGTTGGGTGAACGGCTCGGGGTTCCGGACCTGGCGGCCCGCTCCGGCGTGATGACCGGCGAGGTTGCAGTCGGTCCCGGTGGCAACGAGCGGGGGCTCCTGCTCGGAGATCTGGTGAACACCACATCACGGCTGCAGTCACTGGCCCAACCAGGCACCGTCTTCATCGGCGATGTGACGGCGAGTCTCGTCAACCGGGCCATCGATCTGGAGCCGGCCGGAACACATCAGGTGAAGGGCAAGGAGGAACCGGTCGTCGCCTGGAAGGCCACCCGGGTCCTCAGCGAGCGCGGTGGTCGAGGACGTGTCGACATGTTGGAACCGCCGTTCGTGGGTCGAGCGTCTGAGCTCAGGCTGTTGAAGGACACGCTGACGGCCACCGGACGCGATCAACGGGCCCGTCTGGTGTCGCTCGTCGGTCAGGCGGGCATCGGCAAGAGCCGGCTGATCCGAGAGTTCTCCAACTACGTCGACGGTCTGGTCGAGGACATCTACTGGCACGAGGGCAGGTCGCCGTCGTATGGAGACGGATTGGCGCTGTGGGCCCTCGGGGAGATGATCCGCGGTCGCGCCGGTATTCAGGAGACCGATCCGCCGGAGGTCACCGCCGAACGGCTCGCCAACGCCGTCGAGACTTTCGTTCCGGAAGACGAGATCGACTGGGTACGTCCGCGACTGGCCGGTCTCCTGGGCGTCGGAGAGTCGGTCGGCGGCGAGCGAACCGAGCTGTTCGCTGCGGCGCGCACCTTCTTCGAGGGCATCGCAGCCAGAGGCAGCACCGTACTGGTCTTCGAGGACCTCCACTGGGCCGACCCCAGCCTGCTCGAGTTCGTCGAAGAGCTGCCCGACTGGTCCCGCAACCACCCGATCATGGTGGTCACCATGGCTCGGCCGGACCTGTTGGATCGCCGCCCGGACTGGGGCTCGGGGCGGCCCGGGTTCGCGTCGCTGTATCTCGGGCCACTCGCTGACAGCGAGATGGCCGACCTGATCGCCGGCGCAGTGGAGGGCATCCCCGACAGCGCAGTCGAGCGGATCGTGGCGGCCGCCGAAGGCGTACCGCTGTTCGCAGTCGAGATGCTCAGGACGCTGATGGGCGACGGGCGACTCGTGGTCACCGACTCGGGCGTTTCGGTCCAGGGCGACCTCACGGAGATCCACGTGCCCAGCTCGGTGCAGGCGGTGATCTCTGCCCGACTCGATCGCCTGTCGCAGGGAGAGCGCGACGTCGCCCGAGATGCTGCCGTGCTGGGCCAGTCGTTCACGCTCGAGGGTCTGGCGGCGCTGCGTGACGAGGATCTCGACAAACTCGAACGTCGGCTGGGCGACCTGGTCCGGCACGAGGTCTTGACACTGGTCCGCGATGCCCGCTCCCCCGAGCTCGGACAGTACCAATGGGTGCAGGGGATGCTGCGAGAAGTGACCTACGGGCGCATCGCCCGGACGGACCGCCACGACCTGCACCTCATGGTCGCCCGTTATTTCCGCGATCTCGGCGATCCGGAGCTGGCGCCGGTGGCAGCTGCCCATTTCGTGTCGGCTGCCGAGTACGCAGGAGAGGACGACCCCCAACTCCAGCAGGAGCTGGTGGCGTCACTCCAGGCGGCCATCGATCGCGCCCGGTCCTTGCACGCCTATGAGCAGATCCTGTCGCTGGTCGAACTGGCGCTCCCGGTGGCCCCGCAGGAACTCGCAGTGGACCTCCACGAATACGCCGCTCTGGCGGCAGTTCGTCTGTCGGAAGGAGCAACGGCCGACCGACACGCCGAGGCGCTGGCATCGCTCGCCGCCGAGCTCGACGATGTCGCCGTCCGCCATCGATCGATCGCCATCGCCGGTCGGGTGGCCAACGCCATGAGACGGTCGGCGACGGTCAAGCAGCTCCTGATCGACCATCTCGATCGGTATCCGGATCTGGCCGACGACCCGTACCTCGCCTGGGCGGCCGTCGACCTGGCCCGGGTCCATCTCCTCACCGGCGACGACGAAGCCGCAGCCTCCGTCGCCGATCGAGCACTGGCGGCGGTGGAGAAACTCGATCTCACCGAGGCGATCGCGGACGCCATGATCACGCGAGGCACCGCCTTGTCTGCGTCTCGGTATCACCAGGCGATGGCGCTGCTGCGCGGGGCCCTTGCGCTCTGCACCGAGCACGAACTCGTCGACACGAAGCTGCGAGCACTCATCAACATCGGATACGCCTCGCAGGCGCTGGACGAGACCCTCGAGGCAACGAGCGCTGCATTCGAGGAGTCCAAACGGATCGGCGACCGCAACCATGCGTCGTTCGTGGCGGGCAACCTCGCCGGGTTGCTGCTCTATCGACTCCGCCTGGACGAGGCGGAGGAGGTACTCGTCGATTCGTTCTGGTCACCGGAGCCCTCGGATCAGGTCCATCGGCTCTCGGCGCTCGCCGATCTGGAGCTTCGACGCGGAAACCGCCAGCAGGCCGACCTCCACCTCGATGACGCCCGGGCCCTTCTCGACTCCGGCACCTCCGATGTGCAGGCACGGTTGGGGGTCGAACGCGTGGAGGCGACATTCGCCCTGCTCGACGGCGACCCGGCGAAGGTGTTCGAAATCGGCGTTCGTCACTTCGAGGAGACCTCGTTCGCACCGGGGATCTCGGTGTGGTTGGCGGTGCTCGGTGCGGCGCTGCTGGACGATCTCGAGAAGTTGCAGCTTGCCGCAGAGATGGCGAAGTCGCTGCCGCCAGGTGTGTTCACGTCACCGTCGCGTCGCTGGGCTGATGTCCTGGTCCAACTGGGGGAAGGCGACGTCGCCGGAGGCTCCGCAGGAGCCGATGCTCTGCTTCGATGGATGCAGGAGCAGGGTCTGGTCTGGCAGGAGTTCCTCGGGTTGACCACCGTCACCCGGATGCTGCCGCCTGACCACGAGGCGCGTGATCGGTATCTCGGTCGGATCGAGGAGATGACCGTTCCCGCCGGAGCTCACGGCTTGTGGGAGTGGGCGCAGTCGGTGATCGACGGGTCGGCCTGATTCGCCGATTGGCGCTCCCGGAAATCCGCAGGGCAGCGTGACATCGCTCCTGGTTCGATCCCGGGTACGGAGGTGCGGCTAGTCGGTGAACATCGGAGTCGTATCGGGGTCGAGCACCCGACCCACGCCGCGACCGAAGGCTCCGACCGCTTCACCCACCCCTCCGTAGAAGGTCGGGAACGCATGGATCATGTCGATGAGATCCGACACCGGCATGCTCGTCTTCATCATGACGGTCAGCATTCCCAGCAGCTCGGCGCCACGCGGGCCGACCGAGGTCGCGCCCAGCAGCTGTCCGGTCGATCGGTCGACCACGAACTTGAGCACGCCGCCATTCCCGGTTCGATGCAGCCAGCCACGAAATGTGGCACCAAGCTGTTTGACGGCGACGTCGACGTCGTGGCCCGCCTCGACGGCTTCGGCCTCGGTCAGGCCGACCGACCCGACTTCGGGATCGGTGAACGTGGCTCTGGGAAGCACCGAGTAGTCGGCCGGGGTGGGCTCCTGTCCGAGAAGATCGGCGACTGCGATCGAGCCTTGGTACATCGCGACGTGGGTGAACATCCCGAGTCCGGTGACATCGCCGATGGCCCAGATGCCGGGAGCGGCCTGGAGCCGCTCGTTCACGGCGATGACTCCCCCCGAATCGTCGATGCCCGCGGCGTCAAGCCCGAGGCCGTCGAGGACGACCCTCCTGCCGGTGGCGACGAGGAGACGATCGGCCGACACCTCGGTAGCGTCGCTGAGCTTCGCCGTGATGGTGCTGTCATCTCCCGAGACCTGTTGCACCATCACCCCAGCGATCACCTGGATGCCTTCGGCTTCGAACGCCTCCGCGACCGCACTGGAAGCCACCGGGTCCTCGCCGGGAAGGATGCGGTCTCGCCCCTCGATGATCGTGACGTTGACACCGAAACGCGCGAACACCTGCCCGAGCTCGCATCCCACGGCTCCGCCGCCCAACACGATGAGCGACGATGGGAGATCCTCGACCTGAATGGCGTCGTGAGTGGTCCAGTAGTCGACATCGGAGAGCCCGGGGATCGGGGGGATGGCAGGCTGTGAGCCGGTGGCGATGACGATGCCGCGGCTCGCCTCGTACTCCACACCGTCCACGGCGACCGTGCGAGGGCCCGTGAGGCGACCCCTCCCCCTCACGAACCGACCACCCGCACCTTCGAATCGATCGACCGCGAACGAATCGACCCAGCCGCCGGTGACCTCGTCGCGAATCTGGCGTGCGACGAGCGACCAGTCTGTGGACACGTCCACGGTTCCCACGAGCCCGTCGGCTCGACGAGCCTCAGCGACCAGGTTGGCACGGCGGATCATCGCCTTGGTCGGGATGCACGCGAAGTAGGCGCACTCGCCTCCGAGGAGTCGGGCCTCGATCCCCGTCACGCTCAGACCCTTGGCCATGAGGCGAAGGGCCGCGTCCTCACCGCAGGTCCCGACCCCCAGAACGATCACATCGGATGTGGGCATGTGGTGTCTCCTCTCAGAGATTGCCTGTCGGGTCCGGCTTGATCCCGAGACGGGCGAAGATGGCGTCGGCCGCACGCAGGTGCTCCTCGGCCTCTTCGACGAGACCGGCGGCTTCCAAGGCCTGTCCATAGGCATGGTGGGCCCGCGCCGCATTCGGCAGGCCGCCATACCCCACGAAGAGCTCGAGCGAGCGCTCGAAGTCGGCGAAGGCGTCCTCGGGTCTGCCGGATCCTGCCGTGGCGACCGCCCGGTGGAATCGAACCAGCGCTTCGCCGCTCCGGCTGCCCGAGCTGGTGGCCTTGGAGAGTGGCTCATCGAACGACGCGGGGTCGAGACCGCCCTGCTTCGCCCGAGCGGCAGCCAACCATGCCTGCCCGAGTGCTTCGTAGCCTCCAGCGTTGCAGTACTCGGCGAGACCGGTGCTCCGCTCCAGGTGTGTGATCGCGTCGTCGACCTCGCCGAGCCGAAGCTGTTGATCGGCAACCATGAAGCTGCCTGCGAGCGTGCAGAACGTGTTGCCGACCGCCTCCGCCGCCTCGAGACCCCTCCGGGTGTGGACGAGCGCCTCTTCGAGTTCACCCTCCTCGGCGAAGATGCGGCCATGGATGAGGTCGGCATCGGCCACCGCGTTGGGATCGCCGCTCTCGAGGCCAAGCCGTCGCGCATCGGCGATCGTCGCCTTCGCCTCGGCGAACGATCCGATTGTTGCATAGGAGTCGGCGAGCATGGATGCGTCGAACGACGCCTCGCCGAGCCTGCCGGCCCTCTCGAGGGCTGCAACCGCCTCGGTGAGCGGAATGATCGACTCTGCGTACTCGTCAGCCGATCGGTGGGCCAGCCCCATCATCCCCTGCAGGAGAGCTCGCATTCCTTCATCGCTCATGCTCGGAACGAGGGCGTAGGCGGCGTCGAGCTGGCGACGATATGGCTGGGTCAGGTAGCTCTCGCCCTGCATGTTGCGGACTCCGAGCAACTGGACGTAGAGAGAGGCGAGCCGGTCGGCGTCTCCCAGTTGCTCGGCGACCGGCAGCGTCTCCTCGATGAGGCCAATCGCTTCGGGTCCAGGCGTGAAGGTCGCTCCGCTCCTGGTCTGGCCGATCACTGCGTCGATCCGGGCCGCCGGATCTGTCTCGGCGTGCGTCATCGCGACCGCCTGGGTGTAGAAGCGGTGTGACTCTGCTCGAGCCCCGCGAGCCAACGCATCCCTGCCTGCAGTCAGCAAGTACCCGACGGCGCGTTCGGTGTTGCCCGATTCGGTGTAGTGGCGGGCCAGGCCCGGAGCCAGTTCGTCGAGCCGGTCCGGATACATCTCCTCGATGGCCTCGGCGACTGCGAAGTGGAGCTGACGCCGCTCGCGTCGCAGCAGCCCCTCGTACATGACGTCGTGGATCAGAGCGTGGCGAAACGAGAACTCGACGACGGGTGACGTCTGTGCGAGCTCGACCATCCCGTGCGCTTCGAGCGCTGCGATGTGTGGGTGAAGGGTCGTGTCGGGGCGGTCGCCGGTGGGATGGACCCGTGCCAGCAGCGCAGCAGGGAATTGACGTCCGATCACGGCCGCCACCCGACCGGCCCTCCGAACGTCCGCGGCGAGCAGGTCGATTCTCGAAGCGAGCAGACCGTGCACGGTCGCCGGAACGTCGAGCTTGTCGATCCCGCCCTTGGCGAACCATCGCCCACCACGCTCTTCGACCAGGCCACGCTCGATGAGCATCCGCACGACTTCTTCGAGGAAGAACGGGTTGCCCTCTGCTTTGTCGAGCACCATGTTGCGGAGGTGCGTCGGGAGAGACTCGATCTCCAGCAGGTTGGCGATCATGTGCCGGCTCTCCTCTGCGTCGAGCGGCCCCAGCTGCATCTCGACCAGCGCCTCTCCCAGAATCATCCGAGCGTCGGCGAGCAGTCTCCATCCTTCGGAATCCCGGTCGGGCCGCATCACCACAGCGAGGAGCACGGGCGTCGAGGGTGCTCGTTCCAGCAGACCGGACATCAGTTCGACAGAGGACGGGTCGGCCCAATGGGCATCTTCGCACACCAGGACGACCGGGGCATGCTCGGCACCGAGTCCGGCGACCACCCCGTAGACCGCCTCGGAGTAGTCGCTCCGAAGCTGCTCGGGGGTCGCGTCCAGTTCACCGGGGGCGATGCCGACGAGCCGAAGCAGCACCTCGCTCGCATCGGGGCGACCGGCATCTCGTGCCAGTTCGACGATGGCCTCGGTGATGACATCGCGGTGGTCAGAGGCCGTGACCGATGCGAGTGAACGCACGAGCGAGGCGATCAGGTGATACGGCAGGTCCTCGTCGTAGGGAACGCAGTGCCCCACCGCCAGGAGTGCGCGATCGTGGCTCTCGGCTGCGATACCGAACTCCTCGACCAGTCGGCTCTTCCCGACCCCGGGCTCGCCGAGGATCGCAACGACCCGGCCGGTTCCGACGGCAGCCGCCCTCATCAGCTCTTCCAGTTGGGAGAGCTCGGCGTCCCTTCCCAGCATCGGACTGCCGAGACCGGAGATACCTCGCGTTCGTTCGTCCGAGGCCCGGACCGACATGACCTCGTAGACGTCGACCGCCCCTGACCTGCCTTTCAGATCTGCCGGTCCGATCTCACGTACGTCCACGTCGTTGGATACGAGGGCATGGGTCTCTCCGGAAATGACGACGGTGTCCGGTTCGGCAATGGCCTGGAGTCTTGCGGCGACGTTGAGTGTGTCACCGAGCGCCGAGTAGAGGTTGAGACTGCCGGCGTCGATGTCTCCGGCGACGACGAGCCCGGTGTTGATCCCGACCCGGACCTGGAGCCCTCCGTGCTCCGAGGAAAGCGACCGAACCGACTCGACGATCGCCTCTCCCGCTCTGACGGCGCGATACGGATCGTCTTCGTGGGCCACGGGCGCGCCGAAGAGGGCGAGGATCCCGTCGCCGGCGAATTGGGCGACCGTGCCGCCGAAACGCTCGACCGAGGCGGCCATTGCCTTGATGGTCCGACCGACGATGTCGGTCCAGTCCTCGGGGTCCATCGACTCGGCGATGCTCGTCGACCCCACGACGTCGCAGAACAGCGCGGTAACGACCCGGCGTTCCGACGAACCGCTGCTTTCTTCAGCGGTCATGCTGTCCGGCCCGTTGTCCATCATCGAACTTCTTCGTCCAACCGCTACCCCTGCGAGGCGTGGGAGTCGAGAATGAGGTTGGCGTAGAACTGGGGCCAGGGTTCGTCGGGAGCCTCCGCACGGTGCCGCTCATCTGCCTCGCGGAGCCAGTCGGCAACCTCGTCGACGCTCGGCACGAATCCGACGTGCTCTGCGATCCCGGGATGGACATGGGCGGCATACCACTCGGGCCAACTTGGATTCGGCCCGCCGAACTCTGCGTGATGCGCCCGACCCGCTGCCCCGAGCAGCCGTCCCAGCTGCCTCACCTTCGCTTGATCAGCCATACGGCACCATACCGTTGCATCTCGTCGGGATGCCGACACAACCGGGCCTTTCGTCGACGCCGTCGCCCGGTGTCTCGGACGCTCGAGTCG
>CBDTXZ010000125.1:0-9107 GCA_965364515.1 uncultured bacterium | reverse complement strand
GGGAACAGCCAAGGATTGGTGGAGGTGGTCGTGTCCCGATCAACAGACGGTGGATTCACCTGGTCGACACCGGTCCGTGTGAGCCAGGAGGGCGAAAACGTGCAGTCGTTCCTCCCGGCCGCATCCGTCAACGACGACGGCACCGTCGGGGTCCTCTACTACGACTTCCGCAACGACGTGCTGGGCGATGCCGAGTTGAGCACCGACGTGCATCTCGCACTCTTCGATGCGAACCTGGTGTTTCAGGAGGAGCGGCGCCTCACGTCGCCGTCGTTCGACATGCGTCAGATGGTCATCACGGGGTCGCGGGGATACTTCCCCGGGGACTACGTCGGGCTCGACACCGCCGGTGAGGACTTCGTGGCGGCGTTCACTGTGGCCAACGACCTGAATCTACCGGTCGAGTTCCCGCAACTGCCCGGTCTGTTCGTCGACGACAACAACCGTCAAGACATCGTCTTTGCCCGCGAGACACCGTAGATCCCGATCGCGAACCGATGCTCCGGCATGGCAGCGCTTGACGGGGGGACGCCGGCTGGTCGCGCGCTGCGACCTAGCGCGAATCGCACGGCCCGCTCGCATCCGAGCACGTCACCGATCGACAGTGACAAACCGACGTCTCCGAAGGACGAGGCGGATCGGTCCAGCCCCGGCGTGCCACCCAGGGTGGCCTTGACGCCGCACGCCGACGTGCCGACATGCGCTGATTGGGTCGCTTCGGCACCTCTCTTCAGGAGGCGGTCCGCTCCTCTAGGTCCGTGTCGGCTGGTTGCCTGACAGGCTGGGGACGTCCCTGACGGAACACCAGATAGAGGAGCAGGAGTGCATCCATGATCAGGTTGAGAGCTACTGCCGTCACGTAGAGGACGGGTTCCTGGCCGGGGAAGGAGCCGAAGAGAACAAGAACGAGCGCGATGTTCATAGGAACCCAGAGGAAGAGTGCCGGAATCTCGAAGCGTATTCGGCCTCCGCGGGGCAGAGTTGCGAGGTACCTGGTTCTTTCCGGATTGAGACGGTCCGTCACCTCCCCTCCTACCCAAAAGACAACAAGGAACAGGGCACTGGAAGCAGCCCACAATCCGTGTCCATCGATGCCGTAGTCAGCAAGGACCACAGGGAATAGGGCGGCGACAACAACCACGATGCCGGTCCAGACGATCATCCGGATCATCGTCACCTCGTATTCGTCGGTGGTTGTATCGCTGCGGATGCTGATCAGCGCGCCAAAACCGACGAACACGCCGGCAATCTCAGCAAGATGGATAAGGAGTTCCGCATTCGGCATGTCCGCAACCCTTGCTACTAGCCAGCTCAGACATATCTCCTTGATGGCATCGTGGGGCCTTCTAGCCAAGTTCCACCAGAGGAATCAGACCCATTCTGTCCAGCGCGAGATCCGGCAATCCCGGACCTACGCCCACGTCACCGATCCAACGGCACACGGCATGGCCGGCAGGATCGAACACGTCCGGGCGATCCAGAACAGTCGCAAGGGACAGGTGACCGAGAGCCAGCGGGCCACTGACAACGCGTGGATGCTGAACAGCAACGCTCGCCTCCACGTCCAGCCGGACCTGGCGTTGGAGAGGGGCAAGGAGCGGCAAGAGCGGACCGGAACTCGGCGAGGTGATCGGGGACGACAACGTCGACTTCCTGGCACTGCAGCATCCGCTTCTCGACGTGCTGATGCTCGCAGCTCTCTTCCCGTTGTACGGATACGTGGCTCTGATCTCGGCAGCAACTATCACCCACTGGGCCCAACGGGCTCGGGGCGGAATCAAAACACGCGCCATTCTGGCCGCGGTCGTTGTCGGCGTCGCTCTTGTGGTAGCAACACATGAGAGACATCGCCGGGCGAGTCCAGCACACCACCTGATGACTCTGTCCGCGGAATGATCGTGTCATCTGCGACTTCGGCCTGAATCACCAGCGCGATAGCGCCGCGATCCTGCGAGGATCGGTTACGTCGCCGTTCTGGCGGCCGGCCTGGAGGCACTCATGGGAACCAAGGACAAGGGCGGCAAGGGCAACAAGAAGCCCGCTGTCAAGAACCTGAAGGAGAAGCGCCTCGACAAGAAGCAGAAGCTGGACGCCGCCACCAAGTCGACAAAGATCGTCTGAGCCTGCGCTCCTTCCCAGCGACCGATCTCGCGCCGGCAGCATGGCGCTTCGCTTGACTCCGGCGAGCGGAAGGAACCCCGCCCAGCCTGGGCCGGCAAGGCTGCGCATCGCCGTCCTCGCTCCGATCTCATGGCGGGTCCCGCCGCGCCATTACGGACCGTGGGAGCAATTCACCTCGCTGCTGACGGAGGGCCTCGTCGCACGCGGTGTCGATGTCACGTTGTTCGCCACTGCGGACTCGGTGACATCGGCTCGCCTCGTCGGAGTGGCCCCGACGGGCTACTCGGAGGATCCGACCCTCGACGCCAAGGCGTGGGAGGCGCTCCACATCGCTTCGGTGTTCGAGCAGGCGGGCGATTTCGACCTGATCCACAACAGTTTCGACTTCCTCCCGCTCGCCTTCTCGAGGCTGGTCGACACGCCTGTGGTGACGACCATCCACGGGTTCGGCTCAGACGCGACGCTTCCGGTGTACCTCGAGTACGCCGATCGGGTCAGCTACGTGGCGATCAGCGATGCCGATCGACACCCGGCGCTGCCGTATGCGGCGACGATCCACCACGGGATCGACGTCGAGTCCTTCGAGATCGGACCGGGTGGGGAGTCGCTCGTCTTCTTCGGCCGGATCCATCCCGACAAGGGGACCGCCCTGGCGATCGAGGTTGCTGCCGAGGCAGGGCGCCCGCTGGTCATCGCCGGCATCATCCAGGATCGTGAGTATTTCGAGACGTCGGTGGAGCCGCACATCGATGGGGAACGGGTGGTCTATCTCGGGCCCGTTGGCCCCGAGCGACGCCAGAGCGTTCTCGGAGACGCCGCTGCGCTCCTCCACCTGATCGACTTCGACGAGCCATTCGGGTTCAGCGTCGTCGAGGCGATGGCGTGCGGGACGCCAGTGATCACCCACGCCCGCGGATCCATGCCCGAGATCATCGAGGCAGGGGTGAACGGGTTTCTCGTCTCCGGCCGGCACGCGACCGTCGACGCCGTCGAGAGCGCCCGTCACCTCGATCGCAGTGCGGTCCGTCGTTCGATCGAGGGACGGTTCGATGCGTCCAGGATGGTCGACGACTACTTGTCGCTCTACCGCCGTCTCCTCGACCGCTGACCCACACCGGCGGATCAGCGCCGCGTCAGGGCACCGAGCACGCCGTCGACCGGCATCGAAGCGAACCTCGTCGACGTGTCCGAAGCGCCGTATGCGATCACAAGATCGCCGTCGTGGACGATGGACCCGCACGAGTACACGACGTTGGGCACGTAGCCGTCGCGTTCTGTCTCGTCCGGCTCCAAGAGCGGATCCTCCAGGTGGCCGATCACACGAGATGGATCTTCGAGGTCGAGGAGAATGGCTCCGAGGACGTATCGGCGCATCGGGCCGACTCCATGTGTCACCACCAGCCACCCCGCGTCGGTCTCGATCGGAGAACCGGCGTTGCCGATCTGCACGAGTTCCCACGGCTGTCGGGGCATCTGGATTCGTTGTGACTCGTGCCAGAAACGGACGTGATCGGAGACCATGAGGTGGTTGCTCTCGCCGTCGGAGCGGCTGAGTGCCGCGTAGCGGCCGTCGATGCGTCGCGGGAACAGGGCGATCCCCTTGTTGCGTGCCGCCCTTCCGTTGAGCGTGGCGATCCGGAACGTCTGGAAGTCGGTGGTCTCGATGAGTTGGGGGAGGATGCTGAAGCCGTCGTAGGCCGTGTACGTGGCGTAGTAGACGATTGATCGGTCTGGTTCGGTGAACCGGACGAACCGGGCGTCCTCCATGCCCCGGCTCTCCGATGGGCCGCTCGGGAACAGCACCCGCTCGGACAGTTTCGAGGCATCCGGGAAGCCGACCTCGTAGTTGGACGAGGCGAGCCAATGCATCTCCTGGCTGACGTGCTGGACCGCGTTCGAGAACCCTTCCTGGCGCTCGAGTTCCTCCAGGGCGACTTCGAGGTCGCCCATGGTGAATCGATCGGACAGACGACTCAAGGCCCGATCGACGAGCTCGGTCGCAGCGCCCATCTCGTCGAGCTTGCTGGTGAACAGTGCCCTGTCGAACACGGGTGGCCGACGGCTTCCGATCGTGGGGTCTCCGGGCGTCTCCAGTTCGATGCTTCCGCGGGGGCCGATCAGCCCGGTTCGGAACTCGATCGACGAGACGTGGCCTTCGCCCACGGCCCGCAGACTCACGATCATGCGCATCGTGCCGGAAGGAGCATCGGACTGGTCGAGGGCCGGCACGATCGAAGGGTTGGTGAGTGCGGCGCCCTCGATCGAGTATTCGTGCATGAAGTAGGCGCCGATGAGGCGTCGCATGTCGTCGGAGATCCCGGCCGGATCGTGCACCGCATGGGTCACGGCGGAGAATCCCCGGTGCAGGATCCCGTCGAGATCGGCATGTCGTCCCGTGAAGCCTGCCCTGACCTCGTCCAGCGACCGGTCGACCTGTTCGGGCGACATCGCCAGGATCCGGTCGACCATCGCCTCCACACGGCTCGCACCCTCGTGCCCGGCCTGCTCGGCGGGGAGGTACGGCTTGGCGATGCGTCTGCGGGGATCGGGGGCCAGACGCACATCGGAGCGCGTCACGTCGATCAGCGTCATCTGCGAGACATCAGGTCGTCGGGCTGGGCGTCGATTCTGGCCGTGACCTGGAGCGCTGCGATTCCGGCAAGGGTCGATTCCGCCCCCTGGTTCTCGTTGACCGAGCCGTCCTGCAACCCGTCGCAGGTAGCTCCGGTGTCTCGGTCGTACAGCACCATGCCGGCGTCGTTGCTCCCGAGCAGCCACCGGGTCGCCCTGAGCGCCCTCAGTCGCCACACCTCGTCACCGGTGATCGTCCAGGCCCGGTGGCACGCATCGGTCATCGCCCAGGCTTCGATGGGCTGCTGGTCGTATCCGGGTCGAGGTTGGAGGACGGACTGGCCGCCGGTCGACGTGAAGCTGAAATGGTCGTCGCTGGTCTCGACGGCAACCAGCCAATCGAGCAGCCGGAGCCCGGTGGCGACGAGGCTGTGGTCCGAGAGCGCGGTTCCCGCGGCGAGCAGCGCCTCTGGCACACGGGCGTTGTCGTAGGTCAGTCGGGCTTCCGGCCACGGGATGGCACTGCGGGCGGCCTGGGCGATGACGCCAGACGTGCGTGCGAGCAGGTCACGGGCCGCACCGTGAGCCGGATCGCCGACGAGCATCTCGACGGCGCCGAGCGCCGCATAGGCGTTGGCGCGAAGGTGGGGGGATTCGAACGCCTCCGACGTGTCGAAGGCACTGGCGCTCGCTCGACGCATCCACCCGCTCGGTGCCGAGTGGCTTGCGGCACCGAGTCCCCACCATGCTCGCCCCTGGCTGTCGTCGCTTCCGCCGTCGTCCTGCCATGCCCCGTTTGCACTCCGCCGGTTTCGAAAGGCCCCGGTTGCGGTGCGTGCTTCCAACACGAACCCGAGGTAGAGGGCGGCGAGATCGGTCAGGTCCTGCGACGATCCGTCATGACGCGACACCACCACCAGCGCCCTGCCGTTGTCGTCGGTGCAATAGCCGTGATCGACCCGCGGCGTCGAGAATCGTGCGTGTTCCCACAGCCCGGTCGAGTCGGTCAGGGTGCGAAGATGGTCGAAGCGAGGCATCGGAAACCCTGCGTATCGCAGCGAGGATGGATGCCCCGATCCCTGAGTCCATTCGTCACGCGACACTGGGCACCGGTGTGTTCGAGACCGGACGGGCGCCGAACACGCGTCGTTCATGAGCCATGTCCGCCATGAGACCGGAGAACCTGCGACCGATCGAGGGCCAGAACCATCCGTCGGCCATCCGACTCGCATGTCCTCCCATGCTCCGGCGTGCGTCGTCGTCGGTCAGGACGAGCCGGATCGCTTCTGTCAACGCGCCCACATCGCCGTGTGTCGTCGTCAGGCCGGCGCCCCCTGAGAGCAGTTCCACTGCGTGCGGGAATCGTGTCGCGACCACCGGCTTTGACGCGGCGATCGCCTCGGCGAGCACACCGGAGGTCACCTGCTCGGTCGAGTCGTACGGCAGCAGCACCAGGTCGGCGCTGCGGACCAGGCGAGCGAGTGTGACCCTGTCGAGGTAGCGATCGTCGAACTGCACGATGTGTTCCAAGCCGAGATCGGCGACCAACCCGAAGAGGGTCTCCCGGTAGGACTCGCCGTCGTGCTCCTTCACTTGGGGATGAGTGGCGCCCGCAATGAGGTATCGAGGCGACGGGTCGAGATCGACGAGGTCGCCGAATGCCCGGATCGCCGATTCCAGGCCCTTGCCGGGTCCGATCAGCCCCCACGTGAGCACCAGCGGTCTGTCGCCTGCAACCAGCGATGGTCCGGCGAACAGGGTGTTGGCTCCGTGGGGGATGACATCGATCCGCTCCGGGTCGATCCCGTGCCGCCGTGTCAATCGCTGCGATCCGGTGTCACTCATGACCACCAGTCGATCTGCCTCGAGGGCGAGCCGATCAACGATTGCCCGTTGACGCCGGGTCGGGGCGTCGAGCACCGTGTGAAAGGTGACCGCGGTAGGAACGGTGATCGCCTCGATCAGATCCAGCACCTCTCCCCCATCAGGTCCGGCAAAGATCCCGAACTCATGCTGGATCGACACGGTCTCGTAGCCGTTCAGCACCTCGGCGGCTCGATCGAGTGAGCGAGCACTGCCGGCGAGGTGACGGTGAACGACAACACCTGCGTCAACGTGTCGGTCGTCTGCTCCGACATCGACCACACCGAGTCGAGAACCGACTCCTCGATTGCCGGCGATGGCTCCGAGCAGTGATTCGGTGTAGGTCGCGAGCCCGCAGACGGTCGGTGGATAGGTGCTGACGAACGCGATGGAAACATCGTCGACTGTCGTCTCCACGGTGATCTCCTTCGGTGGCGGCTCGCACGGTGGCGAGCCGGGTGGCGATCACTCGACAAGGCAGGTGAGCCTGGTGATGACAGGGAGACGCCGCTTCGAGAAGTGAGAGGCGAAAGGTCGCCTCTCACAGCACGCTAGCCCGTCGACGGCCCTACTCGAGGCGTGACCTCCTGCGACACCGGCCCGACGCGCCGCGCTCGATCGGCTGCCCGTTCGGTCGAATCAGCGGCATGTGTGGGTGGAGATGTCGGTCTATGTCTCGCCTCTGACGACCGAGATCGGCGGCCGGAACGCAGGAACGTCACCCAGGCCTTCGAGCACCTTGCGGAGCAGACCGGCGAGTTGTGTGCGCTCGGTTTCGTCGAGGCCCTCGATGCTCGTGACCTGGGCCTCGAGCAGCGTGAAGAGTGCGTGTTCGGCGATCTCGGTCCCGGCTGGCGTCAGTCGAACGAACACGCCCCGGCCGTCACGGGGGTTCGGCGTGCGAACGATCAGGCCGGCGTCCTGCAATCGATGGAGTCGAACCGTCATCCCGCCCGCCGTCAAGAGGAGTGCGCCGGCGAGCTCTGTCGGGGTGAGGTCCCGCTCGTGACTCGCCCGATAGATCTCTGTGAGAACGTCGAGATCTCCCTGGTGACTCAGCCCGTAGGAGGCGGCGATGTCGTCCAGGGCGCCCTGGAGAAAGTGAGCCGCCCGAAGCACCCGGGAAACCACTTCGAGACCGGACGTGTCGAGATCGGGCCGCCTGCGGCCCCACTCCTGGAGAACGTTGTCCATACGATCTGCCACGACCGCTCCTTCCAGCGTCAGGGAATCACGACGTGAAGAGTTTATTTGAGGTATAGCTATGTTTCAAGTAACCTTTGAGTACCACCCCGGAAGGCAGGAGCCTCGACATGAGCGACCCCAACGTGAAGAGCCAGAAAGGCATCGCAGCCGTCGGAGCTGCCGTGGTCGCATTCATTGCGAAGATGCGGCGGCGGGATGGAGGCGGCACCAAGGGACGAGCCACCGCCTCGGACGTGCGGGGCTGAGTCTGGCCCCGCAGACAAGAAGCTCGGGAGGCGAACGGGACCCAAGCCGGCTCGTCGAGCCTGAGATGAAGACGTCAACACGATTCGCGGCCTACCCGCGAGAGAGAAGCTTCACATGACCGCAACCGTCGACATCGACCTCGGCTCCTACAAGCTGGGATGGCACGACACCGAAGACGATTACGTGTTCAAGCCGAAGAAGGGCTTGAACGAAGCGATCATCCGCGAGATGTCGGCGATGAAGCGCGAGCCCGAGTGGATGTTGGACTTCCGCCTGAAGGCGTACAAACGCTTCCTCAAGAAGCCACTCCCGACCTGGGGCGGGGGCGGCTCCCTCGAAGACATCGACTTCGACGACATCTACTACTACATCAAACCGACCGAGGGTCAGTCCAAGGACTGGGACATGGTCCCCGAGTCCATCAAGGAGACCTACGAGAAGCTCGGCATCCCCGAAGCCGAGCGCAAGTACCTGGCCGGTGTCACCGCCCAGTACGAGAGCGAGGTCGTCTACCACCGCAACCGCGAAGACCTCGAGGAGCTCGGCGTGCTGTTCTGCGACATGGACACCGCCGTCCGGGAGTATCCCGAGATCGTCCAGGAGTACTTCGGCACGATCATCCCTCCCAACGACAACAAGTTCGCCGCCCTCAACTCTGCCGTCTGGTCCGGCGGGTCGTTCATCTACGTGCCGCCCGGAGTGGTCCTCGACCAGCCCCTCCAGGCCTACTTCCGGATCAACGCCGAGAACATGGGCCAGTTCGAACGGACCTTGATCATCGTCGACGAGGGAGCGTTCGTGCACTACGTCGAGGGCTGCTCCGCGCCGGTGTGGACCTCGGACTCGCTCCACTCCGCCGTGGTCGAGATCGTGGTGAAGGAAGGCGGCCGCTGCCGCTACACCACGATCCAGAACTGGTCGAACAACGTCTACAACCTCGTCACCAAGCGCGCCGCCGCCTACAAGAACGCCACCATGGAATGGGTCGACGGCAACCTCGGATCCAAACTGACCATGAAGTACCCCGCCGTCTGGCTGATGGAGGAAGGCGCCCACGGAGAGGTGCTGTCCATAGCCTTCGCCGGAGAGGGCCAGCATCA
>CBDTXZ010000124.1:0-9180 GCA_965364515.1 uncultured bacterium | reverse complement strand
CTCATCCACGCAGCCGTCGTCGGGTTCGGAGGATGACCCTCATCTAGGATCGGCGGGATGCAGCCGGCGATCGAGCAGACCGCTACCGGTCGACTCTCCGAATGGGCATCCGATCGAATCACCAACGGGGACTTCGCAGCGGTGGCGCGGCGAATGGGAGCGATACCGGTGACGCCGGGCGTGCCGATCGGCACCGTCGAGTTCGGGTTGTGGGCGCCGGCTATTCGGGAAGGGGATGCCGAGTCGATCGAACTCGAGCTGTTCCTCCCTCCAGCCGGGTTCGATCCCACACTCGCCGAGCAGACGGCTCAGATGCAGCGTCTCCGCTTCGAGATGGAGATCGTCGGGGAGACGGCGTGGCTCGTGCTCTCCGATCTGCCGATCGGAACGCGGGAAGCCGTCGGGGCGCTGTACCGGTTTCGGGGGGTCGGTGCCGACGGGTCGATCGTCCCGCTGCCCGATCCCATGGGGATGAGCTTCCCATTCGGGGCGTTCGGGCCGGCAGAGGTCGTGGACCTCACCGGCGAGCGGGCCGATGCCGAGTACTTCCGGTCCGTGGCCGGCGGAGATGGGCCCCAGAGGCAAGGGCCTCCGACGAACATCCTCCAGGTCCATCCCCGTTCGGCAACCGGGGAGGGCACGCTCGCGGCTCTGGGCCGCCGCATCGTGTCTGCATCCCAGCGGGTGGCGGCTGGGGCGGCCGAGACCGGCGACCTCCTCTGGATGGCCTACGACTCCATCGAGCTCCTGCCGATCGAGCCGCTGATCGGCTACGAGGGTGACGAGGGCTATTGGAGTGAGGCCGACACAGAAGCCTCGACGGTCGATGTGACGGTTGGGCGCCCGGACATGTTGAACTGGGGCTACGACATACCGATCTGCGGGAGCGGTGCGGTGACGCCGACGGTGCTGGAGACCGGGAGGCCTCACGAGCTGATCGATTTCATCGTCGCGATGCACACGCTGCCGACGGGCCCGATCCGGGTGATCTTCGACGTGGTGTACGGCCACGCCGACAACCAGGCGAAGCGGTTGATGCCCTCCGCCTGGTTCACAGGTCCCGACATGTACGGACAGCACCTCGACTATCTCAATCCCTTCGTCCGCGCCCAGCTCCTCGAGATGCAGCGAAGGAAGGCCGACTTCGGAGCGGACGCATTACGGGTCGACGGAGCGCAGGACTTCACCTATTGGAGTTTCGAGAGGAACGAGCTCATCCGCGACGACGAGTTCATGATCGAGATGAGCGACGTCGTCCAGGACGTGGCGGGAGTCTCGTACCGTCCATGGATGATCTTCGAGGACGGGCGGCCCTGGCCGCGCGACGACTGGGAGCTGGCATCGACCTATCGCGCCGTCACCGACCGCCAGCCGCACGTGTTCCAATGGGGCCCGCTCACCTTTGCCCACAACACGCCCTTCCTGTTCACGTTCTGGGTCTCGAAGTGGTGGCGGCTCCGCGAGGTCGCCGAGCACGGCTCACACTGGATCAGCGGCTGTGCCAACCACGACACACTGAGACGCGGTTCGCAGATTCACCCGCTTCAGAGGATCAACACCTTCCTCGGCGACTCACTGCCCGAGGTCATCCAGCGGGCCTACGACCATCCGGCAGCCACGGCGCTGTTCCACGGATTCCTTCCGGGGGTGCCGATGGACTTTCTTCAGGGGATCGCTCGACTCCCGTGGAGTTTCATTCGGAACACCGATCGGCGGTACGCCCTGAAGGTGTGGGGCGAGGAAGCGAAGTTCCTCGATTGGCGGGTCACGCCCGGCGATTACGAAGACCCCGAGAACTTCGTCAGATTGAAGGCGGTCGGGTTCGCCGATCTCCAGCTCCTGAGCGAGTTCATGAAGGTGCTGGAAGGTGCCGTTGTGGCCCACGGTGATGCAGTCGAACCGGTGGTCGAGACCCTCCAGACCGCGCCGATTCCGGACGGCTTCCAGCTCGACCTCGACAGCCTCGTGATGGCCGCACGGGCGTGGATGGCCGACGTCCATGACTTCTGCACGCTCTCCGAGCGGAGGCTCGCCCAGCTGCAGTCGACGATCGTGACCTACGACCGTGATGTGAGACAGTTCCGTCGAGAGCACCCCTGGCTGCTCGGGGATCTCACATCCAGCGACGTGTTCGAATACGTTCACCCGACGGTTGGAGCCGTCGTCTTCACAGGCCTGCGGACGAGCCCGGATGGCTCCGAACAGGTGCTGTTCGTGGCGAACATGGAAGGCGCCCCGAGGTCTGTCGTCCCGATCGATCTGGTCGGAGTGGATGGCGAGGGTTGGGAACTCGCCGTCGCCTCCCCGCGCCTCGACCCCGGGGCTCCCGACCATCCCGTCACCTTCTCGGACGCCACCGCCGCCATCTGGGTGAGGCACCGCTGACGCTCGGATCCGCAGCCGGCCGTCGAGGAGGCTTTGCCCGACACTCGAAGCCGGTAGCCGGCAGCCGGTAGCCTCTCCGGAAGTGCAGCCGGCAGTCGTGTTCTCCAACGTGTCCAAGGCCTTCGGCGATGTCCAGGCGATCGACGGTCTCGAACTCGACGTGCCCGCCGGCTCGGTCACGGTGATCATCGGCCCGAACGGCGCAGGCAAGACGACGAGCATCAGGCTGGCCACCGGCGTACTGGCGGCCGACCAGGGCTCGATCCGGACGTTCGGGCTCGATCCGAGGGTCGAGGGGGCCGAGGTGCGGGCGCGGACCGGCGTGGTTCCACCGAAGCCGGCGATGTACGAGCGCCTGAGCGGCCTCGACAACCTTCGCTACGCGGCCAAGCTGTACGGGCTGTCGAATCCGCCGATCTTCGACCTCGCTGACCGATTCGGGATCCTCCACGCCCTCGGGCAGGCCGTCGGGGGCTACTCCACCGGGATGCGTACGCGGTTGGCGCTGGCGAGATCGCTCCTCCATGATCCCGAGCTGTTGCTGTTGGACGAGCCGACGGCGGGACTCGATCCCGAGAGCGCGTACTCGGTGAGAGAGCTCATCTTCGAGATGGCGAAAGCGGGGAAGACGGTGGTGATGTCGACTCATCTGCTTCACGAAGCCGACGGCACTGCGGACCAGATCGTGATGATGAACGGCGGAAGCGCCTGGGAGACGGGCTCACCGCGAGATCTCATCGGACGCTATTGGCAGCGGCTCGAGGTGAGGCTCGAATCGGAGGATCGGGCCGGCCTGCTCAGCGCTGTCTCGGACATGGCCCCTCGAGTCGACGAACTCGGTGCGGTCACCGTCGTGATGGGCGATGCCTCGGAGATCCCGGGTTTGATCGGCCGGCTCGTGGCGGCCGGAGTGCCGCTGACGAGGGTCGAGCCGGTGACCCCCACGCTCGAGCGGCTCTACTTCGCCATGCGGAAACAGGTCGGTGGCGTCGCGCCGCGGCTCGACACGGAGCAGGCCTCGTGATCGGCGGGATGCGCACATGAACCGTGGAGTGATCCTGGCGGTGGCAGGGAACGAACTGAGACAGGTCGTTCGGAGCCGCGACTATCTGCTCCCGTTGGGTGCGCTCGGATTGCTGTTCTTCCTCTTCGTCCCGGCGTTCTTGCTGGGTGCCATCACGAACGTGACCGGCAACGAGGCGGCAGAGGCGGTGGGCGCCGTCATCAACACACTTCCCGACACCGCCCAGGAGAACATCAAGGGAGACACCGAGCCGGTGCGAGCCTCCTATGCCATGGCCGTCTACCTGTTGGCGCCGATCGCGATCGTGGTGCCCCTGACGATCTCGACGGCGGTGGGCGCAACCGCAGTCGTCGGGGAGCGGGAGAAGGGGACGGGCGAGTTCCTGGCGCACACGCCCGCCAGCGAACGGGACATCTACGTCGGGAAACTCATCGCCAGCCTCATCCCCGGCTACGTGGCGACGATCGTCGGCTTCTCGATCTACTCGCTCGTGGTGAATGTGATCGTGGGTCCCGGAGTCGGTGGTTGGTTCTTCCCGACCGCCGACTGGTTCATCCTGATCGTCTGGGTCGTCCCGCCGTTCATCGCCGTGGCGCTCTCGATCATCGTTGCCATCTCGGCGAGGGTGAAGACCGCAGCTGCAGCACAACAGGCCAGCCAGCTGGTCACGCTTCCGGTCATCCTCAGCGCTTATGGCGTCGCGACCGGCCTGTTGTTCAATTCATCGGTCGCCGCGATCGTGATCGGAGCGCTCGCCTGGGTCGCAGCGCTGGTCGGGCTCACCCGCGGCGCCCGGAGCGTCACGCGCGAGAACCTGATCTCGTAATTCGACGGGCGGACAGCGCCGAAGCGCCGCGGGCCAGCGCTCGTGCGCTCACCAGGCGCCGCCGCCTCCCCCTCCGCCGCCGCCTCCGCCGCCACCGCCGAAGCCACCGCCCCCACCGGTGGAGCTCGAGCTGGGCGGGGCGAAGGCGCCGCGCAGGCTCGACTGCAGTCCGGCGAAGGCATTCTGGGTGCCTCCACCCGTGAACCCGTTGTTGCCGTACCAATAGACCCGCGAGACCTCCTGCAGTTCGGCCGGTGCCCGGAGTCGGGCTGCTTCGAGTACCTCCTCGGCCACGCCGAACGAGAGGGCATACACCAGATACCGGTCCCAGAGTGTGAGGCTGATCGCAGGCGCCTCCTCGAGACGCGAGAAGTCGCTGAGATAGCGACTGAACGCCTCCCAGCGGGCCGACTCCAGCGCACCCGCCTTGGTTCGCCGGGTGAATGCCTTGCGCCGACCGACCGCCAGTGCAAACACGAGCAGGTTGCCGCCGATCAGGACGACCATGAGAATCCCGAACACCGAGCCGTTGCCCACGGTCGTGGCAACGATGACCGCCAGGAACAGCAACAGGAAGCCAGGGGCGAGAATCCAGCCCATCTGCCTTCGCCCGGCGGTGTCGAGCAACTTCTTTCTGGTCAGTTGGAGCGCGGCGTCCGATCGGAAGCTGCCGTAGCTGGAGGCGTTGGCCGAGGCGTCTTCGCGGATTCGGGTGCGGAGGTCGTTGATCGTCGACGGCCCGTCATCGAGGATCCGGTGCATGATCTCCATCACCTCCTCCTCGTGGTCGGCCAGGGTGTCGGTCGTGGTCCCGATCGAGAGTTCGAGGTCGGTGATCGACTCGGTCTTCATTCCCATCCAGGTCGACTCGTCGTACGTGACGGGTCGAGCGTCGAGGTGCTCGCGTCTGATCAAGTCGAAGAGGGTGGCCACGAAGTCGCGTTCGGTCACCGCGCCCTGGCTGACGAGGGCACTGACCTCGGCCGGTGTGAGATCGGACGGCGGTTCCTGCTCGTACTCCCGGTCGTAGGCGATCTTCGGCTCACGGCCGAACCTCCGGTAGAACAGCCAGCCGGCGACCAGGCCGGGGATCGTGCCGCCGAACAGCCCGGTGAGGACGATCATGCGGAGGCGGGCCGCCTGGGCCTCTTCCTGCTCGGCGAAGCGGGCCTCCTCTGCGAGGACGTTCCCGAGCCCGTCGCCGGGACGGACCTGGGCCCCGGTCGCCGAGCTCAGCAATGAACGCGGGAACGTCACGCGCATCTCCACCCACTGTCCGGGCGGGATGTTGCGGGCGGTCAACGTCGGGGACACGCGGTCATCGCCGAGCGAGGTGGTGCCGGCCACCGAGTCAGGATGCCCCCAGACCCTCACCTCATCGGCCAGAGCACCTGGGGGGATGAACACATTGGCACGCAGGCGGTCGAGCCGGACGGTCCATTCGTCTCCCCAGACCTTCCAGTTGAGATCGACGATGTCGTCGTAGGCGATGGTTGCGCCGTTGACCACGTAGGAGAGCACGAACGTCCGGTCGGTGCTCGAGGCCGAGTAGTGCCATACGACCCGGAGGCGGCCACCGAGATCGGCGACACCGAATGTTCCGGCCGGAGACGAGCACCCGAGCTCGGTGCATGCCCCCGGGGCGTAACTCCCGTGCTGGGCATCGGTCACTTCGATGTCCGTGATCGACTCACCGGAGCGCAACGGGATCTCGCGGTAGGCCCCCGAGAACGATCCGTCGAAGCGGTAGGTGAGTTCCTCGGTGACGGAAATCGAGCCGTCCGACTGGACGGTGATCGTGACGTCCGTGTCGGGGAGGGTGTAGCTCTTGGCGAGCGCGCCGAGAGGGAGCGCAAGGACGACGACGGCCAGCGTCGCCGTCAGGACGCCGAGGCGCCGTGTCAGAACTCGACCTTCGGCGCTTCGTCCGCCGCCTCCGGTGCGTCGAAATACTCACGAATCCGGAAGTTGGCGAGGTTGGCGACGATGTTCGAGGGCACCGTCTGGACGAGGTTGTTGTAGGTGAGCACTGTGTCGTTGTAGATCTGGCGGCTGACCGAGATCTTGTTCTCGGTCTCCGACAGCGATTCCTGCAGTTGGCTGAAATTCGTGGATGCCTTCAGGTCCGGATAGGCCTCGGCGAGGGCGAACAACTGACGGAGGGCGCCGGTGAGGAAGTTCTCCGCCTCGGCGGCCTCCCCGGGGGTTCCGGCCGCCTGGGCGCGGTTCCGAGCCTCGATCACCCGCTCGAACGTCTCGCGCTCGTGGGTCGCATAACCCTTGACGGTCTCGACGAGGTTGGGGATCAGGTCGTACCGGCGTTGCAGCTGGACATCCACCTGACCCCAGGCGTTCTCGGAGCGGTTGCGAGCCTTGACCAGGCTGTTGTAGGCGAGAAAGAAGTAGCCGATCAGAGCGACGACGATGACGAGCAGTGTGAGCAAGAACCATTCCATGTGACCCATCATACGAAGCGCCCCGCCTCGATGGTCGAACTCGGCAATACTCGGTGGTGCATGGAGCCGAGCGCCTATTTCGTCGTCGCCCATGACGGTACGTTTCATCCAACCGACTTCGCCCGGGGTCCGTGGGATGTCGATTCCTGTCACGCCGGCCCACCGACCGGGCTGTTGGCCCGAGCCTCCGAGATCCTCGTGCCCGACAAGCCGCTCGTCAGGCTGCTCGTCGAGATCACCCGACCCATCCCCATGAGCGGATTCCGCGTGGGCGCTTCGATCGCGAGGGCCGGCAGGACGGTCACGGCGACGTCGATCGAACTGCACGATGAGGATCGCTCGTATGCGGTCGGGCATGGTCTCCATCTCGCCGAGGTCGATCTCGGCGCCGTGCCTTCACATCACGTCGAGTTCGCGGGGCCCGAAGACGCCATGCCAGGTGCCTTTCCGATTCGCGTCACCCATTCCCAGAAGGGCTTTCCAGACTCCCTCACCGTGCGCTACGCGCAGGGCCTGTCACCCGGGGCGGGAGGGGAGACCTTCATGTGGGCGAAGTCGGATCTCTCGCTCGTGGAAGGGGAGCATCCGAGCCCCTTCCAGAGGTTGTGTCCATTGGCCGATTCCGGAAACGGGATCAGCTTCCATGAGGGAACGGACCGGATGGCGTTCGTCAACGCCGACCTGGTGCTGTCGGTCCATCGACCTCCCGATGGCGACTGGCTCGGCTCTCACGCCGTGTCGTTCTGGGAGCCGAACGGCATCGGCCGGTCGGACGCCCAGCTCTACGACGAGAGCGGCCCGGTGGGCAGCGCCTCACAGAATCTCGTGCTCCGGAGGCTCTCGTGAGATCGGCCCGCCACGTCGTGTGCCGCTGATCACCATGCTGCTGCTTGCCGGTTCAGTCCAAGCCTGTGTTCGGGCCGAGTCGGCCCCCGTGAAATCGAAAGGGGCGTATCGGTCGCCGAGGCGATCGGACGTCAGATCGACGGAGCGTTCCCTGGTCTCCCGGGGCCGTGCTGCTCGAGGGGGAGATCATCGGCGGCGTCTTCCAGCCGAAGTGCTAGCCGCTCACGCCCTGGTCAGGGTGAGGGTGAACCGGGTGACACCCTCCGAGTGCGAGTAGGTGACGTCTCCCGACATCAGTCGGGCGAGTCGCCTGGAGATGGCCAGGCCCAGACCGAGTGCTTGCGGCTGATCGCTCTTCTCGTGGGCGGAGACATACGGCTCGAAGATGCGTTTGGCGAGTTCGCCCGGCACGCCGGCGCCGTCGTCGCAGACGGTGATCGTGACGGACGCCGGGCCATCTTCCAGTTCGACCCAGACCTCGTCGCCGCCGTAGCGCGCCGCGTTGGTGAGCAGATTGCGCATGATCTGTCTGAACCTGGTCGGGTCGGCCATTGCGAGACCGGCGTGTCCCTTCACCGGTGTCTCTCCGGGCAGGTCCTCGAGGCTTGCGGCGAGTGCGGCCACCTCGGAAGCGGGATCGATCGGCTGGGTCTCGATGGATTCCGTCGCGGCATCGCCCCGGGCGGCGACCAGCAGGTCGTCGACGATCTCGGTCAGTTCCTGCGAGTTCTTCTTGATGAGGTCCACGAGCAGCTTGCGGTTCTCCGGGCTGAGCTCCGCCATGCGTCCTTCGAGGGTCGCGGCGGCGGACACGACGGTGGCCAACGGGCTCCTGACCTCGTGGCTGACGGCGGCCAACACCTCGTTGCGCGACTCGACCAGCTGCGAGAGTGCGGCCACCTCTCCCCCCAGACGTTCGTTCTCGACGATCGGGCCGATCTGTCCCGAGAGGGTCTCGAGCAGGCCGACATCAGAGCTGTCGAAACTGGCGACGTCCGAGAGCGGATTGACCACGACGACGTAGCCGACCGGGCCGTCGTCTCCGTCGATCGACGCCACCATGCCGGTATCGGGGACGATCCCTTCGCTCTCCAGGTACGGCAGGAGGCTCGAGCCCTCGAGCAGCAGTGATTCGCCCGACCGTATGCGGCCGGCCGGGCTCTCGTCGCGGTTGACCTCGATGTCACCCGATGCCAGTGACACGCCCCGCAGCCCGTCGCGCTCGTCAGACCGGAAGATCGCCACTTCTGCGATCTCTGCCTCGAACATCGTCCGGGCCTGCTCCGCTGCAACTCCTGCCACGTCTGGGAGAGTGTGCGCACGGAGCAGGGCGTGCGCAGTCGCCTGCAAAGCCTCCATCCGCGCCTGCTGGGCTCTCTGCAACGTGTAGGCGAGGTAGGCGAGATACAGCATCACCGGCGGGGCGAGCGCGAGGATGGCCGCGGCCGGCTGCGTCGACCAGACGAGCACGATCACCACTCCGAGCACAGTGTTCATGACCGCGGCGCCGGTCGTCAGCCAACGGACGGTCCATGCCTCGCTGCGCGACAGCGACCCGCCCGCCATCCTGATCGCGGAGTTCACCGACACGTCGGAAACGACGAAGGCCGCCAGGTTTCCGGCGAGTGCGGCCAGCCATCCGC